>JAESSM010000026.1 GCA_016764115.1 Bacteroidia bacterium
TAAAAAACTTAATGCTTTATCTCCAGGTTCGGCATGCGGCAAAGGATCAATAGCGGAAAAATTGCTCACCAAGTTGTTGTGAGTCAACATAACACCTTTGGGAGTTCCTGTAGTTCCCGAAGTATAAATCAAAGTTGCAAGGTCTTCAGGAGTTACAGAATCTTTTAATGCAATAAGGCTGTCTTTGTTATCATACGATTTACCTGCTTCTAATACTTCTTTCCAATTCTTTGCATCATTTACCTCATTAAATGTATATACCTCCTGAATATTGGGAACATCAGCTTTTATGTTTTGAATTTTTTGATAAAGATCTTCATCAGAAACAAATACGATCTTTACTTCAGCATCATTCAATATAAACTTATAGTCAGATTCACTTATCGTTGGATAAATAGGAACATTTATAGCTCCAATTTGCAAAATTCCAATATCTACAAAGTTCCATTCAGGACGATTATTAGAGATTATTGCAACTTTATCATCTTTATTAATTCCTAACGAAAGCAATCCATAGCTTATATTAGTTGCATTGTCTATAAAATCTTGAGTGCTATACTTAGTCCAACTTCCATTTTCTTTAGCTGCTAAAGAATCATTTTGTGGAAAATGCTCAAGTTGATAATATGGTAACTCGAATATTCTTGATACTTTCATTTTTTTTGGGGTTAGAGGTTTACATGAGGATACAAAATAAGTATAATTTGAGATTTAACAAAACATCTGTGTTTGGTTATTCAACATTAAAAAATAACTAATTCTTTTCCGATTCTAAATAAAAGCATTAAATTTGCAATCCTGTTAACAAAATTATTATCAGCAACTTAAAAGCTTATTGCAATGACAAAAGCAGATGTTATAGAAGAGATTTCAAGGCAAACTGGAATAGAAAAAGTAGCAGTTTCGGCTACTGTAGAGTCCTTCTTTAAAGTGATAAAGGATGCTATGTCAGATGGTGAAAATGTATATGTAAGAGGTTTTGGGAGTTTTCATCTAAAGAAACGCGCAAGAAAAACAGCACGAAACATATCCAAAAACACTACAATAATCATACCCGCACATTTTATTCCTCATTTTAAACCTTCAAAAATGTTCGTTGAGAGGGTTAGGGATAACAATCGAATCGAGGAATAGTTCCTGGCGATTTTTTCCTAAATACATAAGGTGAGAGATTTGACAAAGAGACAGATTGGAGTGATTTTAGCAGCACTAGTTCTAGTGGTTGTCCTTTATTCTATGCGAACAACTCCTCTAAAAGATGGCAGCATTGACATTGTTTCCAATCCAAGCAAAGATGTTGATAGCAAAGAGTTTGACATAACAGCTTTTTTGGATCAACAAAAAGCAACTCTTAATGATGTTCAGTTAATCGAACTTGATAAGATCACTTCTGCGGGCAATGACCAAATAGAAAATACTGAGCAACAATTACAATATTATAAAACACTGAGCACCTTTTGGAGTAATTTGAATAACCCTTTTATGACTGCCTACTTTACAGAAAAGGAAGCAGAGATTGAAAGTACATCAATAAAATGGGCTATTGTCGCAAAAGAGTATTACGGCGTATTTAATACGACTGATGCACTATCGCTAAATGAGTATGCATTAAAAATGGCATTAAGTTGTTATGATAAAGCTTTAGAAATTGACCCTGTAGATTTAAACATAAAAGCAAATATGGCAATGTGCCTGATAGAGGATTCTAATGAGCCAATGAAAGGAATTAAAGTGCTACTTGATATTGTAAAAGAAAATCCAAATCATATAGTTGCTAATTTAAATCTTGGAAAATTATCAATTAGATCAGGACAATACGAAAAAGCAGTAGCAAGATTTGAAACAGTTATAGACAATGAACCAGATAACCAGCAGGCCTATTTAGACCTGATAAACGTATATGAGATGTTGGGAAATAGTGAAAAAGTAAATGATTATAAAGAGCAGTTGGAAACTGTTAAAACAAAATCGTAATTTAATTATAAATAAAAATATATTAAACTAAATTGAAGATTTATGCCTTGCGGTAAGAAAAGAAAAAGACACAAGATGGCAACCCACAAGCGTAAGAAACGCTTGAGGAAAAATAGACATAAGAAAAAGAAAGTATAAGAAAGGTATTTCATTTAGGGATATTTAGAAGTTCTCATCCATTAACTATACAGAGATAAGTGTACTATTAACTACGCTTATTCTTAATTGCTAAAGCAGTCCTTTGCTTTCAATTAAGTGCTAATCCCTATTAATACCAATTTCAAGTCTGATTCTTTATTGTAAGACGTATATCTTCAATTGTAAAAAGATATACACCTAATGAATAATGACTTAGTTATAAGTTCGAGTGAAGATGGTGTAACTATAGCTTGGCTTCAAGACAATCGCCTAATAGAGTTACACAAAGAAGATAACCAGAACCAAATACAAGTCGGTGATATGTATGTTGGTAGGATTAAAAAAGTTCTGCCAGGATTAAATGCCGTATTTGTAGATATTGGTGCTGATAAACCTGCCTTTCTTCACTATCATGACCTTGGACCAAATGTCCGGTCATTGCGTAAATATTTAAACCTGGCTCAAGCTAAAAAGCTTAGAGGTGGTTTGTTACGCAATTTTAAATTTGAATCTCAAATTCTAAAATCCGGAAAGATAGATGAGATTTTCAAAGTAGGAGACACTCATCTTGTTCAGGTGGTTAAAGAACCTATTTCTACTAAAGGACCTAGGGTTAGTTCTGAATTAGCAATACCTGGCAGAGCTATTGTAATGGTTCCCTTCAGTAATGTTATTTCTATTTCTAAGAAAATCAGAGATCAAGAAGAGCGTAAAAGGTTAAAAACGTTAATTACCAGTATCAAACCTCAAAACTTCGGGATAATCGTAAGAACTGCTGCTACTGGAAAAAAAGTTGCGGATATAGATAAAGACTTACGAGATCTTGTAAAGAGATGGAAAGATTGTTATTCTTTGATGACAAAATCAAAAGTTCCGCTAAAAGTTTTTGGAGAAATAAACAGATCTGCATCTTTAATTCGAGATATCTTAAATGCTTCTTTTAATAATATATATGTAGAAGATGCAACATTAGCATCTGAACTGAAATCATATATTCAAGATATTGCACCTGAACAGGAAAAAATTGTAAAAAAATATACAAAGAAAGCGCCCATATTTGACTACTACGGGGTTGATAAACAAATCCAATCCTCTTTCGGAAAAACAGTTACCATAGCTGGTGGTGCATACCTGGTAATTGAGCATACCGAAGCCATGCACGTTATTGATATCAACAGTGGTACAAGGGCTACAGCAGGAAAAAATCAAGAAGATAGTGCCTTAAAGGTAAATATGGATGCGGCTAATGAAGTGGCCCGTCAACTACGACTGAGAGATATTGGAGGGCTGATCGTTGTTGATTTTATTGATATGTATCATTCATCTAACAGAAAAAAGCTGTTTGAACATGTAAAAGAGATCATGAAATCAGACAGGGCTAAGCACGTGATCTTACCTCCCAGTAAATTTGGTTTAATACAAATAACCCGGCAAAGAGTTAAACCAGCAACTGAGCTTCACACTTCAGAACCTTGTCCGACATGCAGAGGAACTGGTGAAATTAATGCCAGCACATCTATTATTGATAATATAGAGCAAAACTTGAAGTTCATAATTGAAGAACAAAATGAAAGCGGAGTTGTTCTTACCGTACATCCTTTTATAGAATCCTACTTAACTAAAGGCTTCAAATCCATTCATAAAAAATGGTGTTTAAAACATTTAAAATGGATCAAGATAAAAGTGACAAGACTTATAACTTCCTTGACTATAAATTTTACAATACTCAAGGAGAAGAAATAAAGATATAATGTTAATTATTGGATGTTAGCATAATATCTTGCAATTTTGATGCGTTGTTTTTAAAACATTCCCTTTCCTGAATATGACAAAAATTTCAAGTTTAATTCCTTTCTTATTTATTGTTCTATTAATATCTTCTTGTGTTTCATCAAAAGTACATAAACAGTTACAAGCTGATAAAAAAGCTGTAGATGAAGAGTTAGTTAAGTATAAGAAAGACCATAATCTTCTTCTATTAAGAAATATGGAATTGGTGAAACTAATTGAAACTGAAAAACAAGCTTTAAGAGTGTTGGAGTCTGATACCGCTGATTTGATCACAGAAATTAGGAAGGCGAAACTAAAGTATGAAGAATTAAGCGAGACTTGCGAACAATTAATTTCAGATCATTCATCAGAAAGGAAAAAGTTGATGTTAAAATTAAAGGACAAACAAGATGATATTCACGAAAGGGAAGATGAGCTATCAAAAATGGAATCAGCATTAGTTGAAAAAGGAAAAACCACTAAATATTTGAATGATAGTTTAAGAGCTATGCAAAGAGGATTACTAGACAGGGAAATTAGGGTTAAGGAATTGGAAACGATATTATATAGAAAAGACTCTGCGGTCAATGTACTCAAAGGAATAGTGTCTCATGCACTGTTAGGTTTCAAAGATAAAGGCTTGAGCGTGCAGCTGAAGAATGGGAAGGTTTATATATTAATGGAAGAAGACCTGTTGTTTAAGTCAGGAAGTGCAGTTGTTGACATTAAAGGGCAAGAAGCATTGGCTCAATTAGCTAAAGTTTTAACTGAACAGTCAGATATTGATATCTTAATTGAAGGCCATACTGATGATATTCCTTTCCAAGGAGCTGGGCAANTAAAGGATAANTGGGATCTAAGNGCAAAACGTGCAACATCTGTNGTAAGAATACTAACTNANAATGGGGTAAACCCNACACAACTTACAGCTGCCGGAAGAGGAGAACATGTTCCTCTTGATCCTGAGAAATCAACAGAAGNCAGAAAAAAGAACAGAAGAATAGAGATCATTCTCTCTCCAAAATTGGATGAACTTTTCGAATTGTTGGAAGCTAATTAGTACTTACCAATTTCCGCAGGGTTTCTTTGTGATCCAAGTCTACTTCAATTCCTAATTCTTGCGCCTTAATAACATCTGCATAAGCTTTGTTAAATTTCTTTCATATTAAGAAAGATATTTGGCCACAATTGGTACTCTTCTTCCCATGCCAAATGCTTTTTCAGAAATTCTTAATATAGGGGGAGTTTGGTATCGCTTGTATTCATTGGTGTTGACAAGTTTCAAAACCTTTCTGACCAATTTTTCCTCAAATCCCATGGAAATAATTTCTTTTGGGCCTTTTCTATTTTCAATATATTGGAATAGAATCTTATCGAGAATGTCATATTCAGGTAGTGAATCCGAATCCTTTTGGTCTGGTTTTAATTCAGCAGAGGGGGGCTTACTAATTATGTTTTGTGGTATAACTTCTGAATCTTGGTTAATATATTTTGCCAGATCATACACCTGCGTTTTATACACATCACCTAATACTGACAACCCTCCGCACATGTCACCGTAAAGTGTTCCATATCCGACTGCACCCTCACTCTTATTAGATGTATTTAGTAAAATATATCCGAATTTATTCGACAAGGCCATCAACAAAACTGCTCTTGCACGTGCCTGTATATTTTCCTCTGTAATGTCTTTTTCTGTATTATTAAAATGAGGAGATAAAGTATTTTCAACGCTTTCAACAACTTTTTCAATATTTATTTCATCACATTTTACACCTAAATTTTTACAAAGCTCAATGGAATCTGAAATGGAATGGTCTGAGGAAAATTTTGAAGGAAGCAAAATAGGAACCACATTTTCTTTTCCAAGAGCAGATACAGATAAAACCAAAGTCAATGCTGAATCAATTCCTCCTGATATTCCTAATATTGCTTTGGCAAATCCCAACTTTTGAAAGTAATCTTTGATGCCTAAAATCAATGCGTCATGGATCAACGCATAATCGATGTCATCTAAACCTTGTTGGTTATGTGTTGTAAATTTTATTTCCGGATTTTCCTGAAGACTTTCTAAGTCATATACTTTTGTCTCTTCTTTAAAAGATAACAACTCGTCACGGATAATGCCATTCTCATCAGCAACTAATGAGGCTCCATCAAATATCAATTCCGTTTGAGCGCCAACATGATTTACATAAAAGAATGGAAGATTGTATTTTTTCGCATTCCTGCTTAAGAGATTTTTTCTTTCATTATCATGAAAATAAGAAAACGGAGAAGCAGAAATATTAATAGCAAAATCAGGATTGAAATTTATCAACTCATCCAGTGGATTGGTGGTATACAATTGATTATCTAAATTCCAGATATCCTCACAAATGGTTATGGCAATTTTTTTTCCTTGATATTCTACGACCTCAAAAGTGTTGTTCGGTTGAAAATATCGGTTCTCATCAAAAATATCATATGTTGGAAGCAATGACTTATGATGCACAGATTGAATTTTCCCATCACTTAAAAAATATGCTGAATTGAAAAGTCCCTTGCCTTTTTTATCTGTGTTAACTGAAGGAGAGCCTACAATAGCTGCTATACCAATACATTCTTTTGCTATTTTGTTTACAGATTCCATGCAACTATCAATAAAGTCGCTAAACTCTAAAAAGTCTCGGGGGGGATAACCGCAAATAGCAAGTTCCGCAAATACTATAAGATCTGCACCATTATTTTTCGCATTATTAATGGCATCAATGATCTTATTGGTATTATTTTCAAAGTTACCAGTGTGGTAATTTAACTGGGCTAAAGCAATTTTCATCTGATAAATAAAAGAATTACATCTTTTGTCATCCTGAACCTAGTGAAGGATCTCATTTCCTGATTATCACTATGAAACAAGATTCTTCATTTCGTTTCACTTCAGTCAGAATGACATAAATAATGGACCCATAAAATTAACGAATATCTTATTAGTATCAGAACAATACTCCTAAATTCAAGGCGAGGAAAGTATGTGACATTTTCAAGGTTTTCTCTTTGGCAATATCAGTGAATCCTTTGTTAAAGAGTAATTTTATTACCGCAGCCGTACGCTCGCCCAAAGAGTATTCTACTCCAATTCCTATGATCATTGCTGCGGATAATCCCACGATATCTCCTTTGGCTTCATTATTATCTTCGGGACGTATATTACCCCCCAGGTCTTTAACCTCAATATCAGATCTTGCCTTTAACCTATACCCTACACCCATACCAAACTGGCCGAAATAAGTCATCTTTTCCATTTGGTTAGTTTTCATTTTTAAGGTTAAAGGAATTTGAAGCTGCTGAATTTTGTAAAGGGTTTTGGTGTAAATCACAGTGGTGTCCCGAGTGTCTTCTATACTTCCCCCCTTATTGATAATATCAATTCCGCTGGAGAAAACGTAATTGTCAGTTAAATTATATTCCAGAGTAGCTCCGTAAGATGTACCAACCCTAATTTTTTCCATATCAACATTCTTGGTATCGGGCTTAATCCAACCTACTAAAGTCGAGCCTTTTAATCCTAATCTGAATTTTTGAGCATTAGAATTCACAGTACAGGTTAATACAAGAACCAAGATCAATATCAGAATATTAATCTTATCCATAAATCTTGTAATAATTGTTGAATTCATAACTTTGCCTGGCAAATAGCTTTTGATGCATACAAGAATACTAAATTTTCAATCTATATACAATAATTTTCAAGGTCTGATCTTGATATTTGTTGTTCTTCTTTCGTCATGTAGCAGCGATAATAAGTTTGAGAGAGATGTTTCAAACATTGATGTAGAAATTAAGATCAATAGATTTGATAAAGCATTAATGGGTTTGGATCATGATGATTATGAAAAATCACTAAAAAAACTTCAAAATACTTACCCGGATTTTTATCAATTATATATTGAGAATATTCTTGGTATCGGTAAAGTAGCAGATGAGTTTTATCAACCAGAATTTCAAGGGTTTCTTCAATTTGAGGGAACAAAGTCCTTATACAAAGATTGTATAACAGCATACCCAGACTTATCTGAAATTGAAGCGGATTTATCTACTTCATTCAAATACTATAGTTACTATTTTCCTGAAGCTGAAATTCCCGAAGTTTATTCCTATTTCTCTGAATATATTTTTGCGAATGTAACAGCTGATAACATCCTTGGAATTGGATTGGATATGTACCTGGGGAAAGACCATCAGTATTACCCATCCCTTAATATCCCTTTGTATAAGTTTCGCAAGTTTCGGGAAGATTACATAATTTCTAATTCAATGAAAGCATTTGCATATAGCCTTTATGATGAGGCCTCTTATACGGATAAGGACTTATTAAGTCAAATGGTTTATCATGGTAAGATCATGTATTTTATGGACTGCGTACTTCCCCATACTCATGATTCAATAAAGATTGGATACACACCTCGTCAACTTAAGTGGTGCGAATTAAGTGAAGGAAGTGTTTGGGCTTATTTAATTGATCAAAATTTATTGTATGAAAAGGACCAAATGAAATTTCAAAAATTACTTAAAGATGGACCATATACAACAGGATTACCTAACGATTCTGCTCCAATGTTAGGAATATGGATTGGGTGGCAGATTGTGCGTGCATATATGGAAAAATTTTCCCATCTTGCGCTCCCTAATTTGATGCATGATGCAGACATGACGGGACGAACCATATTAGATAAATCAAAATATAAACCTAAAAAATAAGATTATGAACAACCCAAAAATAATGCGAAATGTGATCCTGGGAATTTTTGGATTCATCATATTTATGATATTCTCAAATTCTACATTTATGACTATAGAGCCCGGGCGTAAGGGAGTTATTTTCAAGCGATTTGGTGCTGGATTAGACAAGGAAAATATTTATCCTCAAGGCTTTGTTGTAATAGCGCCATGGAATAAAATGTTCATTTATGATGTAAGGGTTAAGGAAGTATCTGAAAACATGGATGTGCTTTCCTCCAATGGATTATCCATTTCTGTAGATGTATCTTTACGATTTAAACCTGTTGCTAATAAGATCGGACATATTCATGATGAAGTTGGGGCTGACTACCTGC
>JAESSM010000165.1 GCA_016764115.1 Bacteroidia bacterium
AAAAGGTTCAAAAAAAGTTGAAATAATTTAAGGTCATGTTGAGCGGAGTCGAAACATAGACCGGAAGATTTCGACTCCGCTCAATCTGACGATCAATTAGTTAATTCTTATTTACTAGTTGACCACAAGCTGCATCAATATCTTTTCCCCTGCTTTTCCTGACTTTAGCTACGATCTTTTGAGATTCTAAATAGGAAGTAAATCTATCAAGATTAGACTCGGTAGATTTTGTAAAATCAACATTGTCAATTGGATTGTATTCAATGATGTTGACCTTTGAAGGAACTTTTTTGCAAAGACTTGCCAGGTTCTTAGCATCTTCTATTGAGTCATTAAAATTATTGAAAGCGATATATTCAAAAGTGATCCTGTTACCTGTTTTTTGATAAAAGTAGTTTAAGGCTTCGATCAAAGATTCCAGTGTGTTACTTTCATTAATGGGCATGATCTTATTCCTTTTAGCATCATCTGCGGCGTGCAAGGATAGTGCTAAATTGAATTTAACATTATCATCTCCCAATTTCTTGATCATTTTGCTGATACCTGCTGTAGAAACCGTAATCCTTTTTGGGGACATACCTAATCCTTCAGGAGAAGTAATGAAGTGAATGGATTCAAGAACATTGTTATAGTTCAGTAAAGGTTCACCCATTCCCATATAAACAATGTTGGATAGAGGCTTATCGAAATTCTTCTGTGCTTGATCATTTATTTCTACTACCTGATCATAAATTTCGTAGTGTTCTAAATTTCGTTTCCGGTCTAATGTTCCGGTAGCACAAAAAGTACAACTCAAACTACATCCCACTTGTGAGGAAACACAAGCTGTCATTCTTTTAGTAGTTGGTATTAATACACCTTCAATTAAATGATCATCTTGAAGTTTAAACCCTGATTTAATTGTTCCATCACTACTTTTTTGAGAGGTGTCTACTTCGATTTTGTTGAATACATAATTATTCTGTAAGTAGCTCCGAAGAGAAGCAGGGATGTTAGACATTTCTTCAAATGAAGAAGCAGATTTTTGCCATAACCATTCATGGATTTGTCTTGCACGAAAGGAAGGTTCTTTTTGAACTGTAATAAGATCAGTAAGCTCATCAATGCTCAAAGATCGGATACAATTTTGTTGTTCAGCCATTATTATGAATTACAGTCTAGCGCCAATAATGAGCATATCATCAATTTGTTCGTAACCATGCATCCAATCAGCCATCTCTTTGTAAAGTATGTCGTGTTGTTCTCTCATTGGTTTATTGCAAATACTTAGTACGAGTTCTTTAAATCTTCTCGTTGAGAATTTCTTGTCTCTGGGGCCACCAAATTGATCATTATAACCATCGGAGAAGATATACAAGCAGTCACCATGATTAAATTCAATTTCATTATTAAAAAATACTCTTTTTGCCCCTTCATGTTGATAGCCGCCAATAGCAATTTTGTCAGGTGGAAATTCTTTCAGATTATATTCTTTATTGCCATCCTTTAATTCAACTTTTCTAAGAATATATAGAGGCCTATTTGCGGCGGCATATTGTAGTGTTTGGTTTTTAAAATTGATATTGCATAATGCTAAGTCCATTCCATCTCTTGACGACTCGCTTTCCTCAGTTTGCTTTAACACCTTTCGAATACCGACATGCAAATTATTCAATATCTCTGCGGGTTGGTCAATACCCTTTTCCAGTATAATTTCATTGAGCAATGAATTACCTATCATGCTCATAAATGCACCGGGAACACCATGTCCTGTACAGTCTACAGCTGCAATTATTAGATTATCATTTTGTACGTGATACCAGTAAAAATCTCCACTTACAATATCTTTAGGTTTGAATAGGATAAATGATTCTTTAATTGTTTGTTCTAAGGAACCATAAGGCGGAAGGATAGCTTCCTGTATCCTTTTTGCATAATTGATACTATCGGTAATGTCCTTATTCTTGTCTTCTATAATTTTATTTTGCTCAGTTAACGACTCATTTTTATGCTTGATTTCCTCCTGGGCTGAGCCGAGGTCTGAAACCATTTTGTTGAAGGAGAGACTGAGTTGTCCAATTTGGTCATTGGAAACAACATCCACTTTTTGGGAGAGGTCACCACTTCCAACCTGATCAGCAGCAACTCTTAATTGAATAATGGGTCTTGCGATGCTCTTTGCTAACCATAAACCGATAACAGAGCCAAATAAGAATACCAATACACTTACAATGAAAGAGGTAATACGGAGGTCAGTAATGCTCTTTATTATTTTTTCTGTACTCACTCCAACAATGATCTCACCCTTTAAAATTTCTGTAACAAAAGGTGCTCTTTTAACGATCATAAGAGCAGTTGATTTTACATCAACATCTAATTCGTAATCCTCAGGAAAGGTTTTAAATAAACTTTTGCTAATAGTTAAACTGTCATTTTCCCAAGTGGAATCCACTTGTGCCATTGCTATAAACAACAACTGATCGTTGGACTTGGCAAAGTCCATGGCAGTTTGAATTCCTTCGAAATTTTGTTCAGTAAGGGCAATCTTTACACCCAATGCAACGGTTTTTGCAGTGTTGTGCACCTCATTATTGTAGTTATTCTGCATCATCTTGAGTTGTTTAGCAGGATAATACAAGAACATGAAAGTAGAGAATAGCAGAACAATGCTAATTACAGTTAGCCTGATCTTATTCTGAAAAGAAATTTTCATAAGGGAAGTAGTCTTTTATAGAAGACTAGAAATTGCTCGCTCCTTCAACATTGATAGAGCGTAAGTTTTGGTCTACATTTTCGGAAGCAACAATACCAATGGCCCCTTTAGTTTGAGATACATAATCTTTTAAGTCACCTTCAGACCTAAAGAATTGTGGAGCTTTTGCTTTACCCGCAAACACCAGACCTAACCAATACTTATTCAACTCATCGCCACTCATGTTATACACTTTTTTGGAGATGGTGGTGCCCAGTGAAGTATTGGTTTTTAAAAGAGCTATCATGATCTTGGTACCATCATTCCACCGTTGTCTTTCTCCTTTCAAAATGGACTTCATTTCAGTCATTGTAAGTTCATCTGGCGCACCTTGTTGATTAGAGACTAACGTAAGTGATTGTGTTTCATCTAAAGAAAATGAACTACAAATGCGGAATATTAGTATTACTAATAACTGAGTAGTTTTTACTAGGTATTTTTGCGATATATTTTTCAGTTTAGTCATCTAAAAACCTACTGCAAATTGTAAATAAAGCTTGTTAGAATATCCATCTGCTTCAGTATATTCCAACCCGTATTCAAATTTCAAGCTTGACAAATAGTTGAATTCATATCTTGTACCTAGCACATAGGTTAGTACATCATTGTTTGTGCTATAATACAGCTCATTAACATCATATCTGATTTGATCAAATCGCATATATGGAACAACATGACCAAACCGGTATCCCGTATATGCGTAATATGCCAAAGTGCTGGATTTTAGATCATTATCAGCAATATTGTGAGCAAATGAAGCTTCTGCCAGAAACTCTACATTACTACTGAAATATGAAAATGATGCGGAAACAAGGCCATGGTCAACTGTATTAATAGTATCGTTCGAAAAGTGCGGAGATGTTGCATCATACTTTGCTCTTTTAAGATAAATTGAAGTTGCTAATTGCATACCATCCGCCGGTTTAATATTCAAATTTAAGGCTAAAACTTCACTAAAAACAAAATCGTATCCAAATTTTTGTTTTCCAAGGTTTGCCCCCTGTAATCTAAATCCTAGAATATGGATTGGCAAAATTCCCCGATAAAACATCTTGGGACGATAAACAGTAGGGAAAAATACCCGACCATGGTGGTAAGTCATATTCCAATAATTTATTGGTGTATGAAATCTTCCAAATAGAAGGTTATGGTTCCCTTTCAAGTTGTACTTTATCACCACTCTTTCTAGGCCTATAGAACCTTTTTCTTTTAGTACAGATTCTCCTAAAAATGATATTCTGTCCGAAATTTCTGAAGTAATAAAAAGATCTTGTTCCTCTAAATTAATAAAAGAAGTTGGGGGGTCAGTTAAATTAACTCCTGCATTAAAGTGGGCAAAACCGCGTATGGTAGTTTCCTGAGCGTTAACTAAGGCACTAAAGAGAAGAAATACCAATAAGAATATTGAGTTGCGTCCTATCATTTGAGATAATTAAAGCCTCAACTAAGGTATCAAAAATATCTTAGAATTTCCAAATAAAAAAGGCGAGCTATATAGCTCGCCTTCAATTGATTTTAACATAATATAATTTATCTCATTGCCTGTACTTCTCTGGTAACTTGAGTATTCTTAATAGGTTTGAAATGTACATGGCTTCCAACTCCTAAATTAGCCTTTGGATTTGCATGAATTACAGCTTGAATATTTGCTCTGTATTCATAAACCATTCGGGTATCGAGTTCTGTTATTTGGTAAACTCTTTCTCTGGTTTTGATGTCATCATACATAGCTGTTACTTCACCAATTCTTTCCGAATGGACAGTCGTTTTTTTCTTGCATTTAACACAATACGCAGTAACTGCATATGTTGAATCAAATACAAATGTTAATGCAGTTAAAATTAAAATAATCCTTTTCATCATTGCTTTTTTAGTTTGATTTTTGATAAAAGTAGAGTACTTCATCTATTTGGCCTACCTTAAAATTTACAACCCCAATAAAAGTTGTCACCAAAAAATTGGGGTTTTATTCATAAAGATCACTTTTTAGTGTATCAAATGGCTCTAGATCTTAGTGTTGAATGCCACCAGCACGCTCTTCATTGATGGTAGTAGGTATGTTTTCATTTGCAGTTCGATCTTCCAAATGACTGTTTCTGAGCCATTAACTGGACTATTTATAGTTATAACACCTTCGACTGGACGTCAGTATAAATTACAAACTATGCAGTAATCTTCAATTATATATGGAAAACTCCTTCTCAAAAAAAACTTATACGTGTTTCATGGTATAGTACGTGTTTATCGTATAATCAATAAAAGCGTTTTGTGGTATTTTGTATTTTTGTTAAGTTTAAGAGTTTTTAAATTAACTTAATTAAATGACGTAATACTTGGTAGTTTATTTATGAAACTCAATAAAACACTGTATCCTGTCAAGGTGTTTGCGCTAAAGAAAAAAGCAATAGACTGCACCAAGAGTTTAAATGATTAGAGAATATTGTATTCAGTGGTATATCGTTAAAGTAAAATCCTAGATATATGCCTAAAAACATTTTAATAATTGAGGATGAGGTTTTTGTCTCTATGATTTTAAGAGATATTGTACACAGTTTTGGTTACGAGGTCATAGATATTGTGAGGCATGGTGAAAAGGTTACCGAGAGTCTTGAAAAATCAAATCGTAAACCTGATTTAATTTTAATTGACCTTTTTCTTGCTGGAAAAAGTACAGGAATAGGAGTTGCAAAAATGGTTAATGATAAATATGACATTCCTATTATTTTCATTACTGCTTATTCAGATGATATTACAAAAGCACAAATGGCGGAGATAAAACATGAAGCATGTTTTTATAAACCATGAAGCATGTTTTTATAAACCATTTGAAGAAAAAAAATTGAAGGACAAAATGCATGAAATTTTAGGAGAATAATTCAATTATATATAAAAACTCCTTTTCGAAAAAGTTTGGAAAGATATTGATGATTCTATTTACTGATTTCTTTTAAAAAATAATCACTTATTCCACGGGGTTCATGCTTGATTCTTGTTGCGACTTTAGGAACATTATATTTCCCCCATTGGCTTCTACTACAAAATTCAGATTGGCACCTCCATAAGAAACAATATGGACAAAAGCAACAGTTTTATCTTGCTCGGCTATTGCTTTTGCGATGGTAAGTTTATCAACTATTTTATATGGATGCTTATAGTATTTAGAAACTTTATTTTCTAGTAAATATTTCGAGAGGTCTTCTTTAGTAAAAAGTAAAGTCTTTTGTTTGATTTCTGCTCTTCGTATAGTATAATGTTTCTTGAGTTTATTCCAGCTTGAACCTTTTATTTGATTTGCTAAAACATAGTTCAAGGAGTTTTGCATGAATTGTAGAAAGGTAATTAATTTAAAATCAAAATCTTTGAATTCGTCATAGCCCTCAAGAAAAACTTCGCCTACGAATTTTTTTGATTTTAGTTTTCCCTCCTCGTATTCGAGGTTTTCACTGAGGAATATTTCATAAGTATAAAATTTTGATGATTCAACACCATCTCTTTCTATTGTATGGGTAATAAGTGCAAGAAAAGAGTATTCAGTTTTACCTACCAACTCTTCAAATTGATTGCCTCTTATAAACTTATAATCATTAAATTTCCAATATTTTCTTATGGCATTTTTAACTATTGTATTATAAGGTGTCCCTTCTTCATTATCGAGCAAAACCAGCAATGTGGTATTTTTAAACTTGCTAATATTTTCAAATTTAGAGGCTAATTGTGCGTTACCCTGATAAAAGGAGCTTGTCAATATAATTATTGCGATCGTTAATTTTCTCATAATTTTAAAAATGCCTTTTTAGAAGTTTTTTGGAAACAAAAATGCTATTGATGTTTGAAGGTATCTTTGAGAGGTCTTGTATGGCTTTACTCCTTCATAGTTTTTAGGGTAGTAATTTGACAATCCTAACTCATATCTTGACTCTAAGAAAATCTTTTCTGATAGTTGATAGCCTATCCCAAATGTCAAACCCACTTTAGCACCTTCGCTTGCAGACCGCATATTAGTGATTCGATAATCAAAATAATCAGTGTTTTGAATAAAGCCACCTCCATATAAAGACTGGGATTCAGGGTCTTCAAATTTTAATAGGGACCCGAAACTTTGCAATGTAATATTAATGCCAGCTCTGACAGTTATCTTATCGTTAATGCCGTAACCACCCATTATTAACCAATCTAAATTAAAATAACTGAATTTGGCGGTTTCTTCCTGGCCCCGAACTCGATCGTAATAGGTCAATTTTCCTCCTACTTTTGATACTGAGACATCTCCAAATATGTAAATGGTCCTTGACATTCGTGCAAAGCTTGAGTACCCTATATTCCACCCTGTACTCATCCCTGTTTTAAAACTATCTGAGTTAAAACTCAAGGTATTCAAATTCAACCCTAATTTCAGGCCAAGAATGTAAGGAGCTTCACTTTGTGCATAAGACTGACCACTAAGTCCAATCGTTATAATAAATAGGAAGAGAAGTTTTTTCATGGTGATTTTGTTGAGTAACATTAACAAATATATTTTAAAATAATAAAAGACCAATTTTGAAATGGGTTGAAAATCCGAAACCACCACTGTACCCGCTCTGATTTGCTACAAGGCTGCCCAGATTAGGTCCGAAGTATGTTGGTAGACCTCCCATTTTTGTATTGTCATCAGAATCTTCGGAAGACATTTTGCCTTGGTTTAATCCAAAATTAAAGTCTATGACTATCCAAGACATCAATATAAGTTGTTTACCACCGCCAAATTCAATGTAGCTCGTTTTAATATCGCTAACGTCATATTCGAAATATTCTCCATCAAAAGGCAATGAGGAGTCATAATTAGGGATATAATAATTGCCATTCGCAGAGGCATTCCCTGAAGCATATGTTATATAAGTGTAAAATCCTTTTGGAGCAGTATACGCTTCATCCGAAAAGAATTTAGCTGTTATAATATAGCTTTGGTCTTTAATTGTGGCTTTATCTGTAGGATATTCGCGATATACAGCATAGTATTCTTTTAGCTTCTGGGTGTATTTATTTGCTGTTTGTTTATAAGTAAATGAAATGGCAAAATTTCTCAGTAAAGTCACTTCTGTTTCAAAATCAAAACCATTTTCAAGTATTGGTGCATCTAATCCGGTTTTGACGATCACTCTTTTTCCTTTGTAACCAGAAATTTGCGCAAAACTAGAAGCTGTAAAGAACAAGAACAAAAGCATGTAATGTATTCTATTCATTATTTCCCACTTTTGAAAATTTTGAAACTGTCATAGATGATACCGCTAATATGATCAGGTTTAGCACTGTCATTTATTCTTCTCAGCTCTCTATAAACTACTTGGGAAGATTTGACATTGACTATGACATGATAAAAGTATGTGGTTATATCAGGTTTAAAAAATGAAGCCAACCCAATTGGTGGGAAAAAGCAGCACATAAATAATTTACCTTTAACAGGTTTGATAAACGAATAGACCCCCTGGAAACTAAAATATGGCGTTTTATATTTTTGAGCCAGTTTGCTATATTCAGGAGATATGATTGGTGGATAATTGAAATAGCTTTTTTTAGGAGTTAACCAATTTTTATTAAAAGCTCCTCCGGCATTAGGATCAATTGGTGTGTTTTGATGTAGTGACTTTTGGAGTACCTCCATTTTTAAGCTGGCCAGGTGATTGAAATAATCAAGCTCCGTTGGCGTAAGATCATTTGCATCAATTACAGTTAATTCAATTTTACTTCTCTTTGCATTTTTAATTAATATCCTACTTAAATTCTTTTCTTTTCTATCTGACTTTAAATAACGAACCTCTGGTTGTTTTCTAATGTCAATTTGGTCAAAGTCGGGCTCTATAGAAACCATTCTTGTAATTTTCCTGGCTTCGCTTTTTTCAAGAGCAACCCTTTCTATAAGCAATAGCCCAGAGCAACTTTGATTTAGAAGCAAAATTGTAAATAGTATATAGTAGAGGATCTTATTCACCTAACTTGTATTTTGCAAATTCAATATAATTCCCTTCAGGAAAGTTAGTTTGATATAGCTTGTAATACTTTTTAGCCTTTTCATTTTCGTTTAACATATCTAATACCCTTGGAATAGTTATTACCAAGGCTTCATTTTCTTTTCCATTTGGTTTTGATTTTGAATAGGAATAACAAAGCTGCAACATTTGTTTGTTGTCAAGTTTGTTCAAGAAATAGAGCAAGCTCTTATATGCGGGATCGTCAGATCTATAATGATTGGGCATTACAAGTCGGAGACTATTAATACTTTGGTAATAAGCGATCCAATAAAGACTTCGTGAAACAACGCCAACTAAATATTTATTTTTTGGAAATACCTCCAGTAATAATAGAGCATTATAAAGGCAACGGCTATATGCACCTATATTGAATTGTTTTTCAATTATTTCAAAAGTTGCAGTTTTTTGAATTTCCTTAAATAATTGAGCACCTTGTATATTCTTGGTTTTAGATTTGCCTACTTTTTTTGTAGCAAATTCTATCGCTTCGATCCTTTTATCAATATTAGGATGAGTACTTAATTTCTCTGCTTCATCTATATTTTCAGGCTTAACTTTAACTTCAATTACAAGAAAATCCTCCTGATCCTTTTTTTCTTTCTCTATTGTTTTTTCGGTATACAACATTGCATCTTCAATGGTAAAAGTTTTTGTTTCAAATATTTTTCGAAGATCAAGTTGATGTGTTTGGTCTGGCTCATCGGATTTCTTTAATAATCTCAAGGCATTAGCAGCTTCTTTCGGGTCGTAATTAGACTCTAGATATATTTCCAAGCCATATTTATCTGCTTCATACTCATTTTCTCTTGAAAAACTGAGTTTTGCAAATAATTGCTCCATTTCATTGGCTTTGTTGAATATGCTTTTCTCAACTTCTTTATCATTTTTGAACTGCTCCAAATTGTGTTTTTTGATATAATGGGCAATTTCATGAGATAGGATATAGGCTAGTTGAGCTTCATTCTCAACTCTAGCTATCAAGCCTAAGTTTATGAATAAAGTGCCTTCACCCCAAGCTGCAGCATTAACAGCTGTGAATTTTGTAACACAACCAGTGATCTGTTTTCTTAATTCGGGTTGTTCCTTTAGCAGATTGTCTATTATACTATTAACATACTTAGTAAGCTTATCGTTAAAGTATATCTCACCACTTAAAAGAATCTTGCTGAGCTCAAAATTTGTTGAAGTATAAAATTCTTCCCCTTCCTTTTTTGATAAGATGTCATCTTTTTGTTCAAGATGTGAGGTGATTTTTTCTTTTGCACTGTGAAGAAAATGATCAGGAATTGTTCCGGTGTATAGAATGGGCTCGTAGTTGGATTCAAACTGACCAAAGAGGTTAAAAGAAACAAGTACAAAAGCGCTAGATAAAATTAATACACGAAGCACAGCAATAATTTCTTGAATGTTATGATGAATTTATCTGTAAGGTAATTAAGATATCTGACTAATCAACGGTGTGTATTATGTAACCACTTCCTGTAAAATCCCCGCTGGTTTGATCACCACCAAATTCTACATCGCAAAACTTTATTGCAAAAGAACTATCACCAATCATTTCTACATATAATTTGCCACTGGAAGAATAAAAACAACCGGAAAATCCTTTGCACATTTTAATTTTCCCTTCAGAATCAAGATTGTCGCTCCAAAAAGAAGTTGAACTTATGATCCTGTATGCCCGGTCTTCAGTTGGCCGACCGTTTTCAAATCGAAAAATAATATCGCCTTCCGAAGCATTACAAGTAATCTCATAGTCGTATCTATCCACCTCTCCATTAGTATAAGTCACATTCAATGTTGAAAAGCTTGTAAGGCTTGCTGTATTACTATCAGAACTACATGGGGCAACTATTGTTCCGCAACTTTCACATGATCCTCCACAATCAACATCTAATTCAAATTGATCTTGTATTCCATTGCTACAATGGGTAGGCCAAACTTCGGTATCTGTATCATCTGCATCATCATTCTTATTACAAGAAATGAGAAAAGTTATACTTAATAAAATTATAAATGCGGAGTGATTCATTATTAGATTTTTCATGATCTTAATATCTTTTTATCAAATTAATAATACCTACTATTCTGGTGCTGATACAAGTATTTTAGCGTTTTCCTCACTTAATTTAGACATGGAACTTAAGCCTCTACCTGCTTTTTGATAATACAAAATTCTACCCTCTACTGGTTCAATTATCATATCGTACCAAACACCGTAATATGCTACATAATTCTTTATATAAATAGCGGATTTTTCACTTTCACTAGTAAAGTTACCCATATAAGTGTTTGCATCGGTTAGTACTTCATAATCATATTTATATTCAGTTTCCATTATCTTCTTGGCATAACTACTCAAATTGTATTCAAAAAAATAAAGTTTTCTTTCTTTTAAATAGTTATAGTTCGATTTTGCCACTTCAACTGGATCTGTTTTGTTAAGCTCAATGCATGTATTTATATACCTTTGAATAGCTTTTACATAAACATTTAACATTTTAGCTAAACTCTCACCTGCTCCGGCTCCACCCATTTCATTAGTAACAAATAACTCTGCTGTAGATTTAGTGGTTGGGAAAAGATTTATTTTGAGTGTGAATGCTTTACCACCACTGATATCTTTCATTTCAAGCTCTAAAACGAATTTGTCACGCAATGATTTATCCTTTATTTTTTGCCTCCACTCATCGTAGGTCAAAAACTCGTAACTATTCATGGTCCAGTCTTTTTCTATGGCATTTTTGAACAGAGGATTTGCTGCTTCAGACCAAAATTTGTGTCCTTTCTCGTTCATCAACTTAACATAAATCTTATCCGCATTTTTAAATTTCTTCATTTCTTCTACTGACCCTTTACTGTACTGTGCTTGTGTATTGAAAACAATAAATACAAAGAGCGATAAAACAAGGAGTTGTTTCATTTGGAGTATCTTAATATGACTTTTCATTAATTATTGAATTACAATCCTTTTAGTTGCAATAGAATTACTGTTTCGAACTGTTATGAAGTAAATTCCTGGATTAAGTTTTTCGATGTTTAGCTCCATTTTTGTATTGTATTCATAGTATTTTTCCAGAACCACTTCACCTATATTATTTATAATTTGAATATCGTACATGCTATGGTCTTTTACAGGAATTTCGATAGAGACCTGAGTGCTGGCAGGGTTAGGATAAATTGTAATGGTATGATCTTTATCTAAATAATTGGAAATACCAATAATTGCACCTTCTTCTAAATAGGTGAAAGCAAATATTTGCAACCAGCTATTGGCATAGCTTATAGTAACACTAGCAATGAAATTATTAGTATTGGCATTATACCATGTATATATCGTATCGTTGTAAGAACCAACAAAAGTGGAACCCATAGAATCTACATAAGCATATACTGACCTGATTCGAAGCACATTGCTTATGGTATCATAGGGTAGTACTAAAGTTCCATATCCATCTGCTTTAATTTCTAGGAGGCCGTTTCTATTAAAGGTTTGGCTAGCTTGTATATTTTCAACAGTTCCTGCATAAGATTCATTAATAACATCACCGTATGTAAAAGGAAACTGTAGGTGTTCTCGTTTGTCTGAATAAATTATACGATAATATAAAGCAAGATAATGTCCTTCAAGTGTTAATTCTGAGGACGAATTAGCATAGTAATTTTCTCCACCGGTACTACTTTCTACAAGATTGGCCAGGGGAAATGAAATTGGGTCAGATGCATTTGATAAACTTAAATAATCAAAGGTCATTGTTGATCCTGTTGTATCCGAAAAATTCCAAGTTTGGTTGGGCCCGTCTTGTCTAAATTTGAAAGTAGGTGAGCTTGCTGAAATATAATTATAAGTACTACTTACATTTGGTGTGTGGGCATCACTCGTTAGCGTTATCTGAGCTTTTGAGTAAATGTTGGTAATTAATACCAGGATAATAATGCAAATATTTTTCATCTGTTTATAATTTGATTTTTATCGGTAGTAGTAAATAACAAAAGAGCAATTAATTAAATATACTCTCAATTTCTATAAACAAAGTTGAATAATATATACTTTATAGTCAAGTACAATATTTAACCGAAATAGAGAATATTTTCTGATTCAATAGACATTAAATATATCTAAAAACCTGTATATCAATGAGATGTAAAATACAAAAAAGGTGTGGACTGTCAAGAACCCACAAATAATGGTAGTTAAATCTGCATTAGGGTGAAAATTCAATATGTGAATTCGGTTTGCTTCGCTCTGGTTTAACCTTTACATACAAGCAGAGACTTGCCTATTTCTTCAATGCAGCTGCCGGTTCCGGCACCCAATGGTGGATTCCACCAGCACGCTCATCATTAAATGTTGTTGGGATATCATTATTTGCAGTTCGTTCTTCCCAGGTGACTGTTTCTGAACCATCATCTTTTCTTTCCATGGTTATACAATCTTCTACTGGACATACAAGAGAACATAAATTACATCCTACGCAGTTATCTTCAATTATATATGGGACACGATTGTCACCATTTTCGGGTAATCCTATTGCTTGATGTGCTCCATCTTCACAAGCAGTATAACAAATTTGGCAGCCAATACACTTTTCTTCATTGATTTTGGCTTTTACATCGTATTTGAGGTTTAAGGTCTCCCATGTACCAACATTTGGAAGTGCTTTTCCAACCATTTCATCAATGGTGTTGAATCCTTTCTCAGTCATGTAACTTTCAAGTCCCGGTAACATTTCCCTGATAATCCCAAAGCCATAATGCATTACTGCAGTACAAACCTGTACGTTAGTAGCTCCTAATAGAATATGTTCAACCGCATCTCTCCAATTCTCAATTCCACCAATTCCTGATATGGGAAGATTAAAACCTTTAAGTAAGCCAAGATTCTTAACCATGTTCAAGGCAATTGGTTTCACTGCTGGACCACAATAACCACCATTAGTTCCCCGCCCATCTACAATAGGGTAGGGAGCTAAACTATCTAAGTCAACGCCAACAATACTCTGAATTGTATTGATAAGGGATACTGCATTACCGCCACCTTCCTGAGCTGCCATGGCAGGTTCTTCTATATGGGAAATATTTGGTGAAAGTTTTACAATTACCGGAATTGTTGCAGCTTCCATTACCCATCCAACAATTGTTTTTAGAACAGTTGGTTCTTGCCCAACAGCTGAACCCATTCCTCTTTCGCACATTCCATGAGGGCAGCCAAAGTTTAATTCAATACCATCCGACCCGGCATTCTGTACATCCTTTACTATTTGGATCCATTGCTCTTTTGTTTCAACCATTAAAGAAGCAATAACCGCATGATCCGGAAAGTGTTTTTTGACCTCTTCTATTTCTCTCAGGTTGTCTTTTAACGGTCTGTCAGTAATGAGTTCGATATTATTAAAACCAATTAATCGGCTATCTCTGTAATGTACTCCACCATATCGACTGGAAACATTGACAACAGGAACTCCAAGAGTTTTCCATACAGCGCCTCCCCATCCCTGATCAAAAGCTTTCATTACCTGGTAGCCTGAGTTGGCTGGAGGAGCGGAGGCTAACCAAAATGGATTTGGTGATTTTATTCCTGCTAAGTTTGCTGATAAATCGGGCATTTTTTGAGTTTTGAGTGATGAGGTATTAGTTTCTAGTTTTTAGATGTATAGATTTGTATTCCAAATGCTGCAACTTTCCCTTCATAAGCGCCATTGACTACTTCGGCTCCGCCATTTACTGCATCGCCACCGGCAAAGTATTTTGGGTTGGTGGTTTGATAATTTTCTTCATTCACTTTTATCCTTCCTTTCTCATCCATTTCCAATCCATTAATATTAGATAGAAAATCTTTCTGTTTAGATTGCCCTGTGGATTTTATTACCATATCACAATCTTCCACAAATTCACTTCCTGCAATTTCTTCTAATTTTCCATTATTAGTCTGTGTTCTAATGAATTTAACTCCTGATACTTTTCCATTTCCTACTATCTCAACGGGAGATACGTTAAATAATCCTTTGGTACCTACACTTTTGGCAAGATCATATTCAAAGTCGTATGCACCCATTTCTTCTTTAGACCTCCTGTAGGCAAGGATCACATCTTCTGATCCAAGTCTGCATGATTCGGATGCTGCATCCATAGCTGTATTTCCACCACCAAGGACAATTACTTTATTTCCTACTTTCACGTCTTGGTGTTTCATCCTCAATTCTTCAATGAACTCAACAGCTCCGGTACAACCTTCCAGATCTTCTCCACCGATTCCTAATACTGAAGTGCTTCCTAATCCAATACCAACAAATATGGCATCATAATTTTGTTCTAGTTTTTTAATATCATCTGCATTAACAGGATTATTGTATTTGATGTTAAATCCTAACTGTTCTTGCAAATATTTCATCTCTGCAAGAGCATCTTCATTGGTTATCTTATAAGGGGCAACTCCATAAACAGTAAGTCCTGATGGATGGTCTTTTGCTTCAAAAATATCCACCTCAAAGCCCATGGTTCTTAGCTCACAAGCACATGAAATTCCTGCCGGACCTGCTCCGATTATGGCGACTTTTTTACCATTTGATTCTCCAACTTCAAAGAGTTTTTTATTTTGTTCTATAGCTTGATTGGTTGCGTAATTTTGTAATCTACCTATGTCAATTGGTTTTACATTTTGGTGATTGTACACGCAAGCACCTTCACATAAAACCTCCGTAGGGCAAACTTTTCCGCAAGCATTTCCAAACCAGTTAGAATCATAAATGGTTTTGGCTGCCCCAATTGAACTATCAGAATTTATTTGTCTGATAAAAAGAGGGATATCAATACCAGTTGGGCAAGCTTTAATACAGGGAGCATCATAACAGAACAAACATCGAGAGCTTTCATAGTAAGCTTCTGTTTTGTTCATTAATGGTTTTATCTGGCTAAAGTTTTCTTCAAACTCTTGCTTGGAGGTTGGTTGCTTATATTCTGCCATATACTATAACTCTACCAGTTTTTCATAAGTTTCTGGCCTTCTGTCTCTAAAAAACTGCCAGGTTGAACGAACTTCTTCTATCAAATCAAGATCGAATTCTGATACCAGTAGCTCATCTTTATCATCTGAAGCTTCAGCAAAAATTTGGCCTCTGGGATCAACAAAATAAGAGGAGCCATAAAAAGTTCCGAGATCCCACGGTTTTTCGGTTCCAACCCGATTGATACAGCCCATAAAGTAACTATTTGCTGCAGCATGGGCAGGTTGCTCCAGCTTCCATAGATATTGAGATAATCCCGCTACAGTTGCTGAAGGGTTATAAACTATTTCAGCTCCATTTAAGCCAAGACATCTGGCTCCATCAGGAAAGTGGCGATCATAGCAAATATAGACTCCAACTTTGGCGTATTTTGTTTGAAATACTGGATATCCAAGATTTCCCGGTTTGAAAAAGAATTTTTCCCAAAAACCTGAAGTATGGGGGATATGATTCTTTCTGTATTTTCCTAAATAACTTCCATCAGCATCAATTACAGCAGCAGTATTGTACAAAAATCCGGCTTTTTCCTTTTCATAAACAGGAACCACTATTACCATGTCATACTTTTTAGCAAATTCCTGTAAACGTTCTGTTGTTGGCCCAGGAACAGGTTCTGCTGATTCGTACCATGCTTTATCTTGTCCGGGACAGAAATATGGCGTGTTAAATATTTCCTGCAAACAAAGAATTTGAACTCCTTGTTTACCTGCATCTTCAATAAATGGAATGTGTTTTTCGTACATCGCTTCCATTATCTCTTGTACCGTTCCTTCTCCTTCAGTCATTGGAAGACTGCATTGGATCAAACCTGATTTTACTTTTCTAGGCATGTATTTAGTTGTTAGTTATTGGTTAATAGTTATAAAGTTATGGGATTATTTTATTAAGGTTATGGAGCTAAGCTTATTTTGTAATTCTCCATTTTCATCTTTATAGTTGATGATGCAGATATAAACACCTGCTTTACATTGGTCATCATTAAAAGTCCCGTCCCAACCTATTCGAGAGTCTTTTGTCTTGAACTTCAAGTTCCCCAACATATCATAGATCTTTAAGTCTTCAATTTTACATCCCTTGCAGAAAATTTTGAACTCATCGTTTAAGCCATCATTGTTTGGGGTGAAAGCATTGGGAATGAAAAACTCAATTTTTCGACTGTATTTATTGATTGGAAAATCATTTAGGTTATCATTAGTTTGATCTTCTGCAGATCCTGAAGTCCATCCAAAACAACCGGTTACCATCACACCTGGTAGAGGAGCTATTGGTTGAATTGAATCAAATCCAGGTTTGCTATCCAAGTGGGTTTGTGTAAAACCATAAATACTTCCTAGAATCAAAGCAATAAAAAAAGTAAATTTTAATATTTTCATATTAGTCTCTTAATAAACTTCTAAACTAAAGCAGGTTCCTCTGCTGGTTCATTTACTTTAACGAAATCATGTGCCATGGGGTTTCTTTTTATAAACTGCCCATAACCTTTTTCAATTTTCAACTCTCCGTTATCTATGGCAACTTTTCCTCTCAAAATAACAGTTTTACATTTTCCGGTTACTTCCCACCCTTCATATCCTGAATAATCCACATTCATATGATGTGTATCAACTGATAATATATGTTTTTCGTTAGGATCAAATATAACCAGATCAGCATCAGCTCCTATACTTATTGTTCCTTTTCTTGGATACATTCCAAATATCTTAGCAGCATTGGTTGATGTAAGTTCTACATACTTATTCAGGTCAATTTTACATTTGTTTACACCTTCTGAGTATAGTAATTCCATTCTATGTTCTATTGCCGGGTGGCCATTCGGAATTTTGGAAAAATCATTCTCACCCATTTTCTTTTGCTCCCATTTGAATGGACAGTGATCAGTTCCCACTACTTGAACTAATCCTTGGTTGATGCCAGCCCAAAGAGTTTTCTGGTCTTTCTTCTCTCTTAGTGGTGGACTCATTACCCATTTAGCTCCTTCAAAATCCTTTTCATAAAGTGATGCATCTAGAAGTAAATATTGAATACAAGTTTCAACATGTACTTTTTGATTTCTCTTAGTTCTGTCACGTACAGCATTCAACGCTCCTTCGCAAGTCATGTGAACAATGTATGATCTGCACCCAGTGTAATTTGCCAAGTCTGCGAATCTTCCCGAAGCTTCTGCTTCCGTTATTTCCGGTTGGGATAAGTAATGATATAGTGGAGAGAGTTTGCCTTCTGCTTTATGCTTTGCTATTAGCATGTCTATCATATCCCCATTGGTGGCATGAGCAGTTACAATTCCACCGAGCTCTTTTACTTCTTTCATCAACCCAACCATCTGACCGTCATCAATCATTAATGCTCCCTTATAGGCCATAAAAGTTTTAAAGGAAGTTATTCCTTCTTTCAAAATCATATCACGAACCTCTTTCCTCGTATTCTCATTGAAATCTGTAACGGCCATGTGATAAGAATAATCACCTACTGCATTTCCTTCAGATTTTTTTGCCATTCTCTCAATGCATTGTATAAAGAATCACCTTGTGTTTGAAGTACAAAATCAATAACCATGGTTGTTCCACCATGTAGGGCTGCTCCGGTTCCTGTTTCATAATTATCACTCGAAAATGTTCCCATAAAGGGCATGTCTAAATGAACATGTGGGTCAATCCCACCGGGAAAAACCAATTTACCTGAAGCATCAATAGTTTCATCAACTTCATATCTCAGGTTGTTCCCAATTGCCTTTATCTTTTCTCCTTCAATATAGACATCTGCAATTTGGTCTTCAGAGGCGGTTACAACTCTTCCATTTTTGATTAAAATCGACATATTATTGAGTTTTGGATTTGTCAATAAAGTTAATTTTTGAGCAAGAGTCTAAAATACCATAAATACATGTTAAATCAAAATATTCGACTAGTTATTTATACTGCAAATTGCTTGCCAGAATTATCATCTTTCTTGGTAATTAGTGTTGTTAAAATACCTGCTATTATTGCCAGTAAAAAAGATGGAGGCAATTCTGTAAGTTTATCAAAATACGGTCCGATCGTTTCAATTTTTGGAATTAGGAATTTAAATATTGGAACACAGAAGAATCCTGTTATCATTGATGCAATTGCTCCTTGCAAAGTATATTTTTTCCAAAAAAGAGATAACATTATTACGGGACAAAATGTAGCCGAAATTCCGGACCATCCAAAAATGACAAACCAAAAAATTGTTCGATCAGGGGTAAGTGATGCAATTGTCATTGCAATTCCTAAAGCCGCTAGAGCAATTATTAGTGTTACCTTTCTTGAAGTTTTTATAAGAGGATCGTTTTTAAGATCAGGTCTAAATATTTGCTGATAAAAATCTCGTGTTATTGCACTGGAAGCAACAACCAATAATGAATCAATAGTTGACATAATTGCTGATAAAACTGCTGCAATGTAAATTCCAGCAATAGTAATTGGCATGATGTGTTCTACCAATAATGGTAATATATTTTGTCCTCCATTACCTAGAGTTGAAATATCTGCTCCTATTTGTTCAAAATATAACCTTCCAAAAATTCCTACCAAGACTGCAGCACAATCCGTTATTATAGTAAAAACTATGGCTACCCATTTCCCTTTGTCAATTTCAGCTTCATTTTTGATGGACATAAATCTCACAAATAATTGTGGAGATCCCATGAATCCTAATCCGATCATACCAAAACTCAAAATCGTCATCAAGTTCATTGAGGTAAATCCACCAATACCCCAAATGTTAGTTAGGCCGGGATCAATTGCGGACAGTTCCGTGAAAATGTTAGGAGTATTTAAATAAGAGAATGTGACTATTGGTAATACAACCAAACCTATCAACATCATAATTCCCTGGAAGACATCGGACCATGCAACTGCTATAAATCCTCCGGTGTAAGAATAAAACAGCACGATCAAAAAACCAACTATTGCTCCTATGAAGTAATCCCATCCTAAAAATGACTCGAATGCTGAGCCTGTTGCATCAATTTGGGCACTCACATAAATGGTAACAAAAATTGCCAGTGCAGATGCGGATATGATCCTTATCAGATGTGATTTTGCGTTAAATTTACTGGCTAAATAATCAGGTATAGTAATGGAGCCAAATTCGTCAGTTTGTTTTTTAAAGCGTTTTGCCATCCAAAACCACGCAACAAATTCTCCTACTATCTCTCCAACGACAACCCAAAAGGCACTAACTCCGACTATTGCTCCTAGTCCTGTCAATCCTAAAAGTAGCCAAGCCGATTCACCAGTTGCTCTTGCTGAAAAAGCGACTACCCAAAATCCCAATTTTTTTCCACCTACATAAAAATCACTTAGGTTATTGATCTTTTTGGATGCAATTATGCCTATCACAAATAGAATAGCGAAGTAAAGAATCAGGATTAAGTATTGCGTTAGCATAGTTCTTTAATTTTTAACCGCAAAGACGCGGAGACGCAATGGGAGTTTAGATTTTAATTTAAGGAATTATGGAAATAGAAATTATTTACAAATCTCTTGAAGCCATGTTTTAATAATGGTACGTTGAAATTGATAAGAAATCCTAACCTTTTGTCAGCTAGTTTTAAGTAAGAAATTATTTGTGCCTCATGAACCGGATGGAGTGTATCTACGGCTTTGAGTTCAATAATAATTTCATTTTCGACTAGGATATCAATGTAGAAATCTTTTGATAGTTCATAACCCTTATATTGTAGGGGAATGCAAACCTGATTTTGAACATTAATACCTCTTAAACTTAACTCCTTTATGAGGCATATTTCATATATCTTTTCTAATAAGCCTGGCCCCATTTCTTTATGAACAGTTATACTAGCATCAAGAATAACTTTTGAAAGCCTATTGTATTGGTCTTTATTCATTTTCTTAGCGTCTTTGTGCCTCAGCGGTAATATGTTTTTTCATCAAGAAGTAATAAATAATAAAAGAAACAATAAAGCCCGAAAACCAGGAAAGTTTGTAAAGGAAATCAAGTGCAGGTACCCAATATCCAACAATGGCAAATAAGATTCCTGTAAATAATGCGATCATTGCAGAATTGTTTATTCCCGAACCGCCAAAAGAATATTTCCCATCAACTTTATAAAGGTCAGCGATATTCATATTTGTCTTTCTGATCACATAATAATCGCAAATTAGAATGGCTACTACCGGTCCTAATAATCCACTGATAAATATCAGAATTCCGCTTATTTCATTTAATAACCACCATGGACAGATCAAAATTCCAATTATTGCTGTTACAATACCACCGCCTCTAAAGCTTAATTGTTTTGGAATTGCATTCGAAAAGGCATTGGCAGGAGCAATAACGTTGGCTGCAATGTTGGTACTTAATGTTGCTATAACCATAAATATTTGGGAAATAATAACAACAGTTGGGCTTTCAAATCTTGCTAATAGTGAAACAGGATCCCAGGGGGCATCTTCCCCAATGAGAACATCATTAAAAATAACAACTGCAGCACTGGTTACAAAAATTCCTACAAACGAATAAAGTATCATAGTTCCTGGAAGCCCTATAAGTTGTCCACGGATCTGCTCTTTTTGGGAAGATACATATCTTGTTATGTCGGCAATACTTATGGACATTGTGGCCCAAAATCCTACCATTGCTGTAAGCCAAAGTAGATACTTCCAAATATCATCAAGAAAACCTGGTTCAGTTGTATCTGTTAATGTAACATTCAAAATACTGGAGTAATGGTAATCTTCATCTGTCCAAACATCTTTGTCAATGGCTTTTCTTTTCCTGAATTGAACTTTGATGGGTTTGTCATCTAAAATTACTTTTGTGATATCAAAATTGTAGTTATTGGATAATAGAATGTTGGATTTTAACCGGTTAAATCTTTGCCATCTCAAATCCACATACCCTTTAGAAGTATCTCTTGAAGGTAAACTCATTTGAAAATCAGTTGCTTTATATCGACCATTTGCGCTTTTAGCAGGATCTAAATTAAGTCTTAGCTCTTTATAACCGGCATTAACATCTGAATTGGAAATACTAAGTATTGCAGTAGGTCTTTCAAGTTGTTTGCTTTGATTTAATACTGAACCAAACCCTCCTGCTTCATGCCAACCCCAGCCAATTAGTGATAATCCCATAATTATGAGGATCGGGGCTGCAAAATCTTCTAACCATTTAATACTTTCAGTGCCTTTCCAAATAAAATAAATATTGACCAGCCAAAATGCTCCAAACCCAATGAATTTCCCAACACTTAGATCTACAGATGCGGTATTTCCAGTAGCTGCACTCCAAATTGCATAAAATGCAAGGCCCCCGATCCATGTTTGAATACCGAACCAACCGCATGCTACAATGCCCCGTACTATTGAGGCAATATGAATTCCTTTGGTTCCGAATGATGCACGACCCAAGACAGGGAATGGTATTCCGTATTTAACTCCGGCATGCCCATTCAAGATCATTGGAATTGTAATGATCAAGTTGGCTAAAGCAATAATTATTAATGATGCATACCAGCTAAGGCCACTTTTGATCATATAGGAAGCCAGGATATAAGTAGGGATGCATACTGCCATACCTACCCAAATGGCGGATAAGTTCCAGACATTCCATGTCCTTTTGTCCTTAGGAACAGGAGCTAAGTCTTCGCTGTAGAGTGGAGAGTCGGAAACGTCTTCTTTTAATTCTACTATGTCTTCGGTCATTTGGGCTGCGAATATGCTAATGCTTACGAATGATACTAATGAATTACTTATATACGAATTAGTTAAATAGAAACAATAAAATAAATAAAAGGACTACGAGAACAATGGGAATCACAAGTATCCAAATCATAATTGTTGAGCCTTGTATTAGCCCATCTAAAAATTTAAAAATCAGCGTTTTGGTTTTTTTGTAATCTTCCTCGATTTGAGACATTTTATTTTTCTTATTTCAGATTATTAAAAAAGGGAACAACTACATGGTTCTTATAGGCTTCAAATGCAAGTTCAATTTGCTTGTTATCAAGTTTGTATTCACTAATATAAACGGATTCTTCTTCTTCATCTTCACTGGGGTGATAATAATCTACATTAAACCCTTTAAGCTGTGAAGCCATTTTTTTATAAAAACCTAGATCATAAATTGGCTGATTACTTTTGTTTATTGCATTTTCGATATAGAAACAGAAATAAGGATCCTTATTTTCATCATGGTACTTGAAGCTAAATAAAATATAAAATTGTTTGTTAATTGTACCCCTTATTTTTTGTTCTATAAAAAAACCAAAACGTAACTCAAATTCATCGTTTAATGATTTTATTTTCCTAATTTTTCGTTGTCTTTGTGATGTAAAAGGGTAATATGCGGGTTCATATCTATCTTTAATTATATAACTATTATTCTTATTGATGAATTCTTCTACATCTTGAAGCAATTCCTCATACATTGGATTGAAAAGCCTTTCTAACTTTTGAAAGAAACCTATGAGGGAGTCTGTGATTTTTGGAAAATGTTCAAAAGTATATTTATCAAGTTCATTAAATGTAACTTCAGATCGTTTCATAATTGTATTGCTTTATTTTTTCCATATCGTGTAGTGTGAATTGGTTGTTGCTCTTAAGCTTTTGTCTTATGTTCAGTTTTTCATCTTTTGTAAACCCATTTAATATTAAAAATAGAAGACGTTTGTATTCAATAAAAATGTTGTCATTTGACTTAACAGAGCTTAGAGCAGTGTAAACACCAAAGTAGTTAGACTTGTAATAACCTTCATAATCTTCATCAAGATCTTTAAATGATAACAATATAAATAGTCCTTGTAATTCTTTGTACTCCCTTTGAATATTTTTCTTGTACAGATCCACTTGTGTGTAATTTCCATCAAGCTTCCTCACATTTGACAATAACTTATTTTCAATTACTATATAGAATCCATTTTTCTTATCAAGGATAAATAAGTCAATGAATCCTTGTACATTATCTTCTTTTAGTGAGTACTCTCTCTTTATAGTATAGTTTTTCTGCTCTAATTTTTTACTTACATTATCAATTAGTTCATTTGAGCCAATATTTTGAATGAATGAAGAAAGTATGTCAATAGCAACATCTCCAATCATTTCATAATTGAAAAGGTATTCTAAAATATTTGAATGAGTGTTTTCATTAAAATTGTACTCCATTAACGCAAATGTTGAAATCCTAAATGAATCAAGCGATAGCGTTTTTTTAAACTTCTCATTATTTATTTTCAAATGTTTATCATAAAGTTTGATTAATTGAGTTAAAATTATTTCATTATCTATCTTAGGTATAGATATTTCTTTCTGGTGAGCACTGTCATAAATTGATATTAATTTTTTTAGTGTCTCTAATTTATTTGTTTGAGAAATATCCATAGTTCTACAGTAGTCTTGGCAAACCGATGAGGCTGTATCAAAAGTAAAAAACCCGTGTCATTCAGAACGCAGTGAAGAATCTTATTTCCTGATTATCAATTTGTAACAAGATCCTTCATTCTTCAGGATGACAGGAAAATGGACATTGAGACAGCCTCATCGATTTTTAATTAATATAATACTCATCAGCAATCGAAATTGCTTTTGAAATTATGTCTAACCCTTCATCCATTTCGTTTTGGTTGATACAGAGTGGAGGACAGGTGAATATCCAATTCCATCTCACGAAAGTGAACATACCCAATTCTCTAATTTTTGCAGCTACTTTATTCATTACTTCCATTTCATTAGGTTTTGCGTTCCATAGGGCCATTGGCTCTTTTGTTTCCCGATTCTTAACCAATTCTATGCATCCTAAAAGCCCCGTATTTCTATAATCACCTATTGAGGGATGTTGGGATTTCATTTCTTCCACTCTTTCCTCCATGTAATTACCCATTTTGGCCGCATTTTCGAGCAGGTTTTCTTCCTCATAGATATCAATAACTGCTAAAGCCGCTGCACAACCTACAGCATGGGCAGAATAAGTTAAGCCTAATGGCATTGGGATTTCATTAAAGTGTTCTGCGATCTTATCAGAAACGATCATTGCTCCAAGTGGAATATATCCCGAAGTCAACCCTTTAGCCATACACATAATGTCAGGTTCCACCTCATGATGATCAATTCCGAACCATTTGCCGGTTCTTCCAAAACCGCTCATTACCTCATCACAAATAATTAGAATTCCATATTTATCAGCAATTTCCTTAACCATTTTCCAATATCCTTTGGGGTATTTGATACATCCGGATGAACCGGATTCACCTTCCATCAATATAGCCGCAATGCTGCCGGGATTTTCGTATTGGATTACCCGCTCCAAATTTTCAGCGCACATCTTTCCGCATTCTTCAGCAGTTGAGGTACCCCATGGGCATCTATACGCATAAGGATTCTCTACATGAACAACATTGGGGAGTTGTTGGCTATCCATAGGAAATTTTCTTGGATCACCTCCGGCAGTAATTGCCCCATAAGTAGCTCCGTGATATGATCTATACTGGGTAATTATTTTATGCCTGCCAGTATAAATACGAGCTAATTTAATGGCATTTTCAATTGCTTCGGCTCCTCCTAAAGTGAAAAAAGTTTTTTGAAGATTCCCTGGTGTTATTTCAGCAAGTTTTTTACCAAGTAATCCCCTTGCTTTGGTAGCCATACCGGGATAAACATAACTAAGCTCATCCATTTGTTTTATGACTGCCTTTCTAACTTTCGGATGACCGTGCCCAATATTTACATTCATTAATTGAGATGAGAAGTCAATGATCTTATTCCCATCTCTATCGTAGACATATACACCTTCGGCTCGTTCAGCACTGATAGGATTTAGACCACTTTGTTTAGACCATGAGAAGAGTGTATAATCTAAATTATCTTTTATAACATCCTGATTGGTATCAATTAGTGTCTCCATTATACAAGTAGTTTATAATTTAAAGGTAGTGATAATTGTTTAACTTTACTTTGATGGCTGATCTACATAAAATTAAATCTATTCTTTATAACAAATGTGTTCAATATGTTTCTGATAGAATTGAAACTGCTCAAAACTTGTTGAATGTTTCTCAAGATGCTGCTAAATTAGAAGTAAAAAGCAGTGTTGGAGATAAACATGAAACGGGAAGAGCTATGATGCATTTAGAAACTGTAAAAGCCTCCTTGCAATTAGCCGAAGCCTTAAAATTAGAAAAGGCAATGTCTAATTTTGATGACAAATCTGTTTCCACAAGAGTTCAGTTAGGTAGTTTGGT
>JAESSM010000027.1 GCA_016764115.1 Bacteroidia bacterium
GCTCGTTAAAACTCCGTAAGCCTGGATATGGACATACCACGGATTGCTCAGGTGCTACAGTTTCAACAGATTTAACTTCCGGTTCCAAGGTTACGATTGCTTACGAATACACGATTCAATTAATCGCTACTCAAAAACAATGTAGGAAATTTCAAGGGAAATTGTAAATACAAAATCGTCTATGTAAAACTCAAAAATTAGATTTAGAAATTTCCGAACAAATAATTCCCGCGGTGATAGCTACATTCAAAGACTCCCCCCTTCCTCTATTGGGTATTGTAATTGGGTAAGCTCCGTACGATAAAGTCTCCTTTCGTATTCCATTTGCTTCATTGCCTAACAGTAGCAGACCTTCACTTTTAAAATCTGTTTTATATATACTCTGACCATCTAATACACAAGCATAAACAGGCAAATCCAACTTACCACAAAAAAATTGCTCAAGATCACAATAACACACATTCACTCTGGAAAATGAACCCATTGTACTTTGAATTACTTTTGGGTTATATAGATCAACACAATCATTTGAACAAATAATATTTTCTATACCAAACCAATCTGCAGTTCTAATAATCGTACCTAAGTTTCCTGGATCCGAAATATTATCCAAAACCAATGAATATTTTCCTTTTAATTCACTAGTTTCTATGTTGCTTTCAGGAATTGATACAACGGCTAGAACCTCCTGTGGTGATTTCAATCCGCTAATTTGACTCAACTCCTTTCCGGATACTATGTGAATTTTATCTTCTGAAATTTTCCGAATTAATGCAGCACTACTATCGATGTAATTTTCATTTGCATAAATCTTATTAACAACAAAATCACTGTTGAGCATTTCTTTTATCAACTTAGGAGTTTCAGCTACAAACTGGCAATATTCTTGCCTGTATTTTTTTAATTGTAGTGATTTAACGAACTTTATTTGAGCTTTTGATAACATTAGTATAAATATTACTTAAAGGAAACAAAAGCGTATTTTGCCTCTTTAACAGAATTGATTTGCTCCTAAATATAAGAAATATCATCCTTGGACTTAGCATGGCAACATTAGTATCGTCATGTTTTCCAACAAAACATCTAACCGAAAATCAGATATTGCTTACTAAATCGAAAATTGAAGGGGCCGATAGAAAACTGAAGCAAAACCTTTACAAACTAACTAAGCAAAAACCCAATAAAAAACTACTTGGAGTGTGGAGATTCCACTTAGCAGTTTATAACCGCGCTGCAAAAGGCAGGGAAAGAAAGGTTAAATGGTGGATCAAGGAAAATATAGGAGAACCCCCCGTAATTATGGATTCTGTATTAACGAAACGAGCAATAAAACAGATGCAGCTTTATCTCTTTAATAAAGGTTATTTTAATTCTAAAGTATCAAATGAAATAAAAATCAAAAGCAAAAAAGGTGAAATAACATATACTATCGAGCTTAATGAACCATACATCGTTAAAAAAATAGAATATCATATACTTGATCCAACATTAAAAAAATTTGAAAAAGTAATCAATGACTCCGTAGGCAAAGTACACAAATGGAAGAATTATGATCTGTCAATATTAGAAAGTGAACGTGAAAGAATAACCAAGTTCTTAAAAAATGACGGTTACTATAATTTCAGCAAAGAATATATATACTATGAGGTAGATAGCTCTGAGGGTAAGAATAGGGTAACTATTGACTTATATATCAAAAAAATAAGTGATTATGAGAGTCATAAAAGATACAGAATTAACAATGTATTTATTGAAACAGATTATTTGGCACAAAAATTTAAGCCCCAAGACGCTGTTAAGGATACTTTGATATTTAATGACCTAAAGTTTATATCTAACAATTTGAACTACAAGCCTGAAGTAATTGCTCAGACTATATTTATCAAGAAGGGCAGCTACTATCAGCAAAAGCTTTTAGAAGAAACTTACAAGCGCTTAAGTGATCTATCGGTATTCAAATTTGTAAATATTTCATTCCTAGAAACGAAAGGCAATACGCTTGATTGTTATGTACAACTAACTCCATCGAAAAAGCAAGCTATAATATTTGAAATAGAAGGGACTGCCAGATATCGAAACCAGGAAGGTAATCAGAAAGGGCCTCAGATAGTGACTCCGGGAATATCGGCAAGTGCAATTTATCGAAATAGAAATTCATTTCATGGTGCTGAAATTATTGAATTTAAAATTAATGCTGGTCTGCAGGTGGATTCATTAAATCTAACAACATTTAATTCGAGGGAATTAGGAGCCTCCTTGAATATTACTTTTCCGAGATATCTGATTCCATTTAACTTAAAAACACAATCGCAATACTTTAATCCAAAAACAAAAATTAATACCAGTTATAATTTTGAACAAAGAATTAACTACTCATTAAGAGTATTAAAGAGTTCCTTATCGTATGAATGGAAGGAATTTAGAAAAAAAACTCATACCATCTACCCATTTGAATTGAGTCTTGTAAAATCAGATCTGACAACTTCTTTTAGAGACCGTTTGAAAGAACTCAACAACTTTTATTATCTAAACAGTTTTGATCCACACATTACTGCAATTAGTAAATACAACTTCATTTTCAATAACCAAAATTACAACTCAACAAAGGATTTTGTTTTTTTTAGAGGGAATGTGGAATTGGCAGGAAATTTTTTCAATTTGGTTTCAAGAACATTTAACCAGGAGAATGCTGAAATATTAGGATTGAGCTTCCCACAATTTGTAAAAGCTACTATTGATCTTAGAAAATACGATATCATTGATAAAAAAAATACGTTGGTATATAGACTTTCCGGTGGATTGGGATTACCATATGGGAATAGTGATGTACTGCCATTTGAAAAAGCTTTCTACACTGGAGGACCTAATAGTATTCGCGCATGGAAAATTAGACAATTGGGTCCCGGAAGCTATAATAATACTACACAATTTGAGCAAACCGGAGATATTAAAATAGAGGCTAATATTGAATATAGATTTGCGCTTTTTGAAGCTCTTGAGGGAGCACTTTTTATAGATGGAGGAAATATTTGGACAGTGAATGAGGATAATGGTCGCTTAGGCAGCCAGTTTAAATTATCTGAATTTTGGAAAGAAATTGCAATTGGAACAGGAATTGGATTTCGTTTTAATTTTTCTTTCCTTATTGTAAGATTAGATATGGCAACGCCAATTCGAGATCCCTCCCTTAGCCCAAAAGGCAGATGGGTATTAAAAAACCTTACAGTTAAGCAAGAAGAAAAAAGCTGGATAACGGAAAATTTTATATTTAATTTTGGAATTGGATATCCTTTTTAGATAGTTTATTAGTTAGCTCCTATTTTCTTTTGAGCCAGTAAATACAACACCGCCATTCTTGTAGCAACTCCATTTTCCACTTGATCTAAAATTATTGCATGATCAGAATCAGCAACATCACTTGAGAGCTCCACTCCCCTATTGATTGGCCCGGGATGCATTACAATAATTTTCTTTTTAAGAGAATTCAGGATTCCCAAATTAACTCCGTAAAACATAGCATATTCCCTTAGCGATGGGAAGTACTGAATATCTTGTCTTTCTAATTGAATTCTGAGCACATTAGCGACATCGCACCATTCAAGTGCTTCTTTCAGATTATACTGAACCTTAACACCTAAACTTTCTATATATTTTGGAATTAATGTTGGTGGTCCACATACGGCAACTTCTGCACCAAGTTTTGTCAGGCAAAAAATATTTGACAAAGCCACCCTGGAATGCAATATATCTCCAACAATTACCACTTTCTTACCTTTTACTTCCCCATATTTTTCCCTGATAGAATATGCATCCAGTAAAGCCTGGGTAGGATGTTCATGAGTTCCATCACCGGCATTGATCACATTGGCTTCTATATGGTTCGACAAGAACATAGCTGCACCTGGATTGGGATGTCTCATTACTACCATGTCAACTTTCATGGCTAAAATATTATTGATGGTATCAAGTAATGACTCTCCTTTATTTACCGATGAAGATGACGCTGAAAAGTTGATAACATCCGCTGACAACCGCTTTTCTGCTAATTCAAATGAGAGTCTTGTTCTTGTGGAGTTTTCGAAAAATACATTGGCAATTGTTATATCTCTTAGAGAAGGAACCTTTTTGATGGGCCTGTTTATAATACTTTTAAAATTATCTGCTGTTTTGAAAATAGTATTGATATCTGATCTGCTAAGATCTTTGATTCCTAGTAAATGGTTAACACTGAGTTGGTGTTTTTTGCTCATTTAATCGGTTTTATCTTTTTCAATTAACCAGACCTCGTCTTTATTACCGTTTATTTCTTTCCAATCCACTTTTACCTTTTCAGAGGAAATCGTATCAACCCGTTTNCCTACATAATCCGGCTCAATGGGTAGATGTCGTCTGTATCTTCTATCAATCAANACCATNAGTTCTACCTTTTTGGGCCTTCCAAANGACAACATTGCATCTAGAGCGGCACGGATTGTTCTTCCTGTATATAAAACATCATCTACTAAAATTACTTTCTTATTTTCAATCAAAAACTCTACCTCTGTTGGGTTTGGAACTAAGAGCTCTTCTCTCCGCCCAAAGTCATCCCTGAAAAAGGTAACATCAAGATTTCCATATTGGATATTTTTAACACCCGCTAGCTGTTTTAATTGTTCAGAAATACGCTGAGCAAGGTATATGCCTCTAGGCTGAATCCCTAATATTGCAGATGATGTAAAATCATCATGATTTTCCATTAACTGGCAGCACAATCGCTGAATTGTAATGGAAAATGCTTCATTATCTAACAATAATCTGGGTTTCATATAGCAACTTTCTTCTTGAGTTTAAATTCGTACAAAAGTAATTTTAATTAAGTTCAAAAAAAAAGCCTTCCCAAAAGGGAAGACTTTTTATCGTCCAATCTATTCTTTTTCTTGATTATCTGATCTATAAATCGCATTTAGTAAAGTACTCTTAACTATTCATCAGACTTTTCATCTTCTTTCTTCTCTTTCTTACTCTCCTCTGCCTTAGGTTCTTCTTCTTTAGAAGACTCTTCCTTTTTTGATTCAGCCTTAGGTTCTTCCTCTTTAGAAGACTCTTCCTTTTTTGCTTCAGCCTTAGGTTCTTCCTCCTTAGGAGAATCTTCCTTTTTTACTTCAGCTTTAGGTTCTTCCTCCTTAGGAGATTCTTCCTTTTTTGCTTCAGCTTTAGGCTCTGCCTTTTTTCCTTTTGCTTTTGGCTTGTCTTTAGGTGCCTCTTCTACTTGCGCTTCGTTTGTTTTTCCTTCCATTTCAGATTTCAAAGCAGATAATGCTTCAATATCACCTAGCGTTGACTTTTCAATTGTGTTCTTTATCCTCTTGACGGATTTTTTTGTTGATTTAGCTTCAGCTTTCTTTTTCTCATTTTTATCTTTTTTCTCTGCTTCCTCAACCTCTTTGTGAATATTTGTATGAGATACTAATATTCTTTTGTTATCCTTTGAGAATTCTAACACCTTAAAGTCTAGATCTTCACCAACCTTAACTTTTTCTCCATCAGCCTTAACAAGGTGTCTTGCCGGTGCATACCCCTCAACATCATGAGGTAAAAGTACAACTGCACCTTTATCACTTAATTCTGTAACTGTTGCCTTGTGAACTGAATCTTCAATAAAAATGGTTTCATAAGTGTCCCAAGGATTGTCCTCAAGTTGCTTATGGCCCAAGGTTAAACGTTTGTTCTCTTTATCAAATTCAAGAACAATGATCTCAATATCTTCTCCAACTTTTACAAACTCTGATGGATGCTTGATCTTTTTAGACCATGAAAGATCAGATATATGAATTAAACCATCTACACCTTCTTCAACTTCTACAAACACACCAAAGTTGGTAATATTCCTTACTATTGATTTGTGCTTAGACCCGATAGGATATTTTTTTTCACATGCTAACCATGGGTCATCACTCAATTGCTTAATGCCAAGAGACATTTTTCTCTCTTCTTTATCAAGTGTTAAGATTACTGCATCCACTACATCACCAACCTTTACAAACTCGTTTGGATCTCTCATATGGGATGACCAAGTCATTTCCGATACGTGGATCAATCCACCAACTCCTGTAGAAATTTCCACAAACGCTCCATAATCAGCAACGGTTACAATTTTACCTTTAACCTTTGTTCCTTCAGAAAGATCGGATTCAAATTTATCCCATGGATGCTCTGTTAGTTGTTTTAATCCAAGAGCAATTCGCTTTTTCTCATCATCAAAATCAAGCACAACTACATTGATCTTTTGGTCTAACTCCAAAACCTCATTTGGATGCTCAATTCTTCCCCATGAAATATCAGTAATGTGAAGAAGCCCATCAACACCACCGAGGTCAATAAATACACCAAAGTCAGTGATATTCTTAACTGTGCCTTCAAGAACCTGGCCTTTTTCCAGCCTACTCATAATCTCTTGTCTTTGCTGAGCAAGCTCCTCCTCTATAAGAATCTTATGTGAAACAACTACATTTTTGAATTCGTGATTGATCTTAACCACTTTCAATTCCATATTCTTGTTTACAAAAGCATCGTAATCGCGAATTGGCCTGGTATCGATTTGTGAACCTGGTAAGAAACACTCCAATCCCATCACATCTACTATCAGCCCACCTTTGGTTCTTGACTTAACAAAACCTTCTACTACTGTATCTTCAGCATATGCACTGTTTATTGAATCCCATGATTTAACAGCTTTCGCTTTTCTTCTTGATAATACTAATTGACCATTTTTGTCTTCTTGTTGATCAACCAATACATCAACTTTATCTCCTATTTTAATATCCGGGGTATCTCTAAATTCAGATAATGGAATAACTCCCTCTGATTTAAATCCAATATTTACAACTGCTTCTTTGGTAGTAAAATCAACTATTGTACCTTCTATAATCTCATTTTCAGCAACATCATGCATAGTATCTTCATACATCTTCGCAAGATCTGCTCTTTCCTTTTCTGAATAATCATCTCCCTCATGTTCAAATTCAATCCAGTCAAATTCTTTTTCTTCAACCTCAGCTACTACTGCTTCTTTCTTTGCTTTTTTAGTGGTTTTCTTTTCAACTTTTTCTGATTTTTCAGCTTCTTTTGATTTTTCTTCAACTACCTCTTCTGTACCATTTTGGGCAACAGTTTCTTCAAGTACATTGGCAGTTTCTTCTGATTTTGTCATTTGTTTTATTTTAGCACTCAGGCAAACCTAAAGCGCAAATTTTAAAGGTTAAACATTCATTTTAATTTACTCCCTAAAAAGGGTGTGCAAAGATACGAAATTTATATATAAAGTTCAAAAGGATGTTTCATCCTTGCAATACAGATTATTAAGGGGTTACGATAGTGCTTGATGCTGGATCCCACCAGTCGTGCCACATCTTTTACCAAAATCCTTAAGATGTGGCACGACTATCGCCACTGGATTCTTTATACTGAATAGTTATAAATAGCTAAAAGCTATATGCTACTTAACCGTAGCCTTTCCATATTCCTCCCCATAAAGCTTAGCTTTTACTTTATCATCTTTTCCTAAAATGGTATCCCCATCAGTAATAAGATAAGAGTTGGTTTCTATTAGGTTCTGAACCTTACAGTTTTCAATAGAAACATCTTTTATGGAAACTCTTGCTGGTCCAAATTCGGGTTTCTTTTGAAAAATTGCATAAACAACATCCACAGTATTGATGATTGAATTCTTCAGTTCTATTACCGAATTATCTTTACTGGTTATCGCCAAAGCAGAATTACTAATATTTATTTTGCTTGCAACGATCTTGCTGTTTTCACCTGCACTTAGTGCTTTATCCTGTGCCTCTTCCACAGTAATGTTATTCAAGGTTAGTAAACTTCCTGAAATGTCAATTGCATCATTACCAATATTTTTAAAAGTTGAGTTTTCAATGGTCCCATTACTAAAGTCTGCATCAAAAGCATCAGAAAATAATCCTTCAAAATGACAATCAGAAATACTATATGCCGATCTAAAAATGTTAAGCCCATCTTCACAATGGTTATTTAAAAATTTAGAATTTTCAATTTTCACAAAGCCATTGTAAAACGTTATACAGCTTGGAATTGCCCAACTATCGGACTCAGGTGCATTCAAATTATCTGAAATCAAATAGTTTACCACACTGCTGTCATCAGTTATTACATGAAAGCCTCTTCCAGTACTGTCTGTTGAAATGATTTTGACCGGAAATTCTTCCGAACCATTGATCTCCACTTTTGAAAAAGAAATGAGAACAGCATTTTCAATTAAGTTTATTTCTATCCCTTTATTAAAAACCAAAGTTTTGTTTGCAGGAACGAAATAAGACTCACTTATGATGAGGTTTTGGGTTATCCCGATCATATTTCCCTTTACTTTTACACCCTCAAGGAGTGTGATAGATTTAAACTTACTGAAAACTTCACTGATATTTTGGACATCTATTTCTTTACCTTCTGTATTTATAACTTTAGTTATTTTTTGAAGGTTGGCTTCCAGTAAATCTTTGAGTAACACATCTCCTGCTATTATCTTTTCTAATTCATAAATTTTACTTAAAATTTTACTTTGCGATATTTTCTGGAGTGCTTTATTATACTCATAAGTAAATTCAGGATCATCAAGGAAGAGATGAAGCCAATCTGGGCTACCTGATTCTCTTGATGGAGAAACTATATTTGCTTCCTTAAACACATTGCCTTCATTTGGGATAGGCTCTAGTAATGCAGTTATAGGATTGTAATAGAATCTAGAATTTTCAGTCAGCAATTGATCATAATTACCAGTTAGATCAGCAAAAACGAAATGTTTTCCTAAAGCTTTAAGGTTAAAAACTAATCCCGGAGCTAACTCACCTTTCATGAAACCTTCAAGTAATCTCCTTGCATTTTTAAGATCGTTTTCAATGGAAGAGCCAGATTCTATTGCATCTTCATTGAAGACAACAACCTTTCCCCTACTAATTTCAACTATAACACTTTCTCTAAATTTATTCCTTTCTATCAAGCATTTATCAAAGTCTTCTTTCAATAAGAAGATTTCTGGATCCATCCCATTTATACTCAAAAAGATAAATTCTGATTTAAGTTGAATAAGTCCACAATACCCTACCAATTGATAATATATTTTATCCAATATTTGATCTTGTAAATTTTTAGCGGCAACCAAAGTGAACTTCCTTAATCCCGGCAATGCTGTTTTGCCTCTCATTCGAACAGAATAAGATGTATTATTTGAGTTTAGTAAAAGGCTTACTTTGGCTTTTTTCTTTTGGTTTTGAAAAAATAGATCAACCTTTACTGAAGCATTTTCTTTCAGTGCCTCCAAATTCTTCTTGCTGATCTCTAAGGAAATTGTATCAAGATTGTTGGTATAATGCTCCATAACAGATTTATCAAGCACGGCATCGGCCTTATCACCTCCCCCACAACTTTGGAATAATACTATTCCCGAAAGGAAAATGCGTTTTAGAAAAGTATTGATTTGTTGGGCTTTCATTAAACTCTACAATCGATCAGACAAATTTAAAAATATATTAATTTATGTATCTCTTTGGTGAACCAGGAGGGACTACAAAATTCTGAGTCCAAACAACCGAGAGAACTACTACATTCTGAGCTCCAACCCAGCTCGGAACAAGTGTAAGTATTCCTCATTCCTTTCATTCATTATTTCTCCTCCCAATAACACTGAGTTAATTAAGTTCATACTTGATGACGGAAACCAATTATATCTAAGAAACGGTATTAGTAAATATTTTTCCTTTAAAGATAATTCATACCCCACCCCTACACCTAATGAAAAACTTACCCCGTACCCTTTTACTACAATTCCTGAGTTATTCTTCTCAATATTGTTAGCTTTTAGTTTTGGTGCAAGACCAACTAAACTCAGTGAAATATCAAAAATGAGCCCGTTCTTTAGCTTATCCTCATCTGCTTTTCCTCTGAGAGAATATCTTGCTGTTAGATTAAGGCTCAGAAGGTTTACAGAAAATTTCTGTTTATCCTGACCAACTTTATTTGATGAG
>JAESSM010000166.1 GCA_016764115.1 Bacteroidia bacterium
AACGGTTTATTAAATTCTGTTCTATCTGCCGCAGACATCCCTCCCATTGTGTCACCATGATAGGCTCCTTTCAATGCAACTATTTTTTTCTTTTCTTGATCTTTATTATACCAATATTGAATAGCTAGCTTCAATGCAACCTCAACTGAAGTTGAGCCATTGTCTGAATAAAATAGTTTTGATTGATTTTGAGGAAGGTATTTTAATAGTCTTTCAGATAATTCCAGCGCTGGTTCATGAACAAAATCAGAAAAGATAACATGCTCCAGTGTAGCAGCTTGTTCAGCAGTTCTTTTAGCAATATGTGGATGGGAATGTCCATGCAAATTTACCCACCATGAAGAAATTGCATCAATATACTTCTTGCCATTTTCGTCAATTAAATAAGTTCCATCACCCTTTACAATTTTTATGGGTTCCCTGCAACCCTGCATTTGCGTGAACGGAAACCATATATTTGAAACTTTTACTTCTTCAAGTACTTCCATTGATTCGTGTATTCGTAAAATCGTTGATTCGTAATATTCATTACTATAAGCTATAGGCTATTTGCATACTAGTATCATTCGTATTAATTCGTTAATATTCATTTTCTACTATATCAGGCTGAGTAGTTACTAAAAGTTGACCTAACATATTTTATGATTGCTTCTTTATTCTGAGGATCAAACCACTCAATATCTTTATCCTTTCTAAACCAGGTCATTTGTCGTTTTGCATATTTTCTTGAGTTTTGCTTGATCAAGTCGATTGCTTCATCTTCCGAAATATTTCCATCAAAGAAATCAAACAATTCTGTATAACCAATGGTTTGCAACGAACTAAGATTTTTTTGAGGATACAAATTTCTAGCTTCTTCAATTAATCCATTCTCTATCATTAAATCAACTCTCTTATTAATTCTTTCATAAAGAACTTCACGATCTAGATCCAAACCTATTTTATGAACTTCAAAAGGCCTTTGAGTTTTGTTTCCATTTCTAAAAGATGAAAATTTATGCCCTGTTAATTCATACACTTCCAAAGCTCTTATAATTCTTCTGTGATTGAATACATCCACCTCATTATAATATTCAATATCAACCTCTTTTAACTTACCGCTAAGATATTCTACTCCATTTTTTTCAAACTCATTGTTTAGTCTTTCTCTTACTTCTTTATTGCCATCAGGAAGATCATCTAATCCTTCACAAACAGCCCTTATAAACAACCCGGAACCACCAACCATTACTGCGCAATTGTTACTTGAATAAATTTCAGCTAAACAATCAAGAGAGTCTTTCTCAAACATCCCAACATTATATTCATCTGTTACTGAAATGGAATTGATAAAATGGTGTTTGACTTTAGCTAACTGGTCTTCAGTAGGTTTTGCAACGCCAATATTTAGTTCTTTGTAAAACTGACGTGAATCTGCTGAAATAATATCAGTATCTATCAGTTGAGCAACCTCAATAGCAATTTCTGTTTTCCCAACGGCTGTCGGACCAACAATTACCAGCAATTTATTCATGCTTTTATCTTAGATGCAATGGGTTTCAACCCCAACTTTTTACCTTTTTTTAACATGAATTGATAAGCCTCCTCATAATCATTCTTGATCTCTCCATCAATAATGGCATCCTTGATCGCATTTTTGATGATTCCTACTGTCTTGGATGGCTTAAGTTTAAAAGTTTTAATAATTAGTTCCCCGGGAATTGGAGGTTGAAAATTCCTGATCTTATCTTTTGCTTCAACCTCTTTCAGTTTCTNGCCAACCAGANTAAAATTTTCTTTGTACCNCTTAACTTTAAATTCATTTTTTGAAGTAATATCNGCNTTACAAAGCAACATCAAGTCATCAATATCATTCCCTGCATCAAAAAGCAATCTCCTTANAGCAGNATCTGTAACTATATCTTTAACAAGCGCAATNGGACGNAANTGAAGCANNACCAACTTNTGNACANANTTCATCTTCTCATTCAATGGCAATTTNAATTTTTTAAATATCCCGGGAANCATTCTNGCTCCTTTNTCTTCATGGCCATGAAAAGTCCATCCAGACTTTTTATTAAACCACTTGGTTCTTGGCTTGGCAATGTCATGTAATATCGCTGCCCATCGCAACCAAAGGTCTTCAGTGTTTTTAGAAAGGTTATCCAATACCTGTAAAGTATGGTAAAAATTATCCTTGTGCGAAACCCCATTCTTTACCTCCACTCCATATAATTCTGTCATTTCAGAAAAGATAATTTGTAATAAGCCGGTATCAAACAAAAGTTTAAAACCAATGGAAGGTTTAGGACTTAAAATGATCTTATTCAATTCTTCTGCTATTCTTTCCTTAGATACAATCTTTATCCTCTCCTTATTTTCAGAAATTGCATTCAAGGAAGCTTTCTCGATCTTGAAATTTAATTGAGATGCAAATCGGATAGCTCGCATCATCCTTAAAGGATCATCCGAATAAGTGATACCGGGTTCTAAGGGAGTTCTGATCAATTTCTTTTTCAAATCTTGTCGACCTTTAAAAGGGTCAACCATTTTGCCATAGTTTTTCTTTGTCAGATCGATCGCTAATGAATTGATTGTAAAATCCCTCCTGTTTTGATCATCTTCAAGTGATCCTTCCTCAACAATTGGTTTTCTTGAATTTCTTCGATATGATTCTTTCCGTGCCCCAACGAACTCCACCATATAATTATCAAGCACGAACTGTGCAGTTCCAAAGTTTTTATAAATATTTACTTTAGGAGCTTTGTCAGTAATTTTCTCTTTATGTAAGTTCTTAGAAACCGCCTTAGCGAAGTTTATTCCACTTCCAACAACAACAATGTCTACATCCTTAGAATCGCGTTTAAGCAAAATATCCCTGACAAATCCACCAACTACATAAGCTTCCAATTGAAGTTCATCAGCGGTTTTGGAAACAACTTGAAAAAGTGGAGATTTTAGATGCGCTTTCATATTTATGAAAGGTCTATGTAATGTGAGGTCTTATTTTTACTCAATGAAAAGCATATCATCAGATGGCTCTTCGATCACAACTTGATGATTATCTTCCATCTTACATACCAATTTTATATGATTGGTCATATCACAGATATCATCATCCAGTTCGCAAACGATCAATTTAACTACACTATAGGAACCAACATAATCTTTGAGCTTCCCTGACAAAAGAAAGTAAACAGATGTATTTTGGGCATCTTGTCCGATCTCAATGCTTCCACTTCCTTGCATTACAGTCAAGTTTTCACCACCGGCAATTACTTTCAAAACCTGACATTTAAAAGGTAACGCCACCCTTCTTCCTATATAAAAGCCATGCTTCTTTTGATCTAATGCTTCCTTTACTAATAATGCCATTTTTTCAATTTTTACTTTCTTATAATATTTATTTCACCGTTCACCCACAACTTAATTATCGCAGACGGTAAAGTTGTCTTATTCTCAAGGTCAGGCAAATTTACTATATAATCAACTTCATTCAAAATAGACTCAGAAATATCATTGTAACTATTTGGGGATTGTTCGGAACTAATATTCGCTGAAGTAGAAACAATTGGCTTTTTGAATTTTTGGATCAATAACTTACAAAATGAATCCTTTACAATACGTATTCCTACACTTTGATCATCAGCAATCACATTATAAGCAAGTCCTTGTGCATCAGGATAAATGATAGTGAGAGGTTTTTCAGCAAAATCAACTAAGTCCCACGCTGTTTCCGGTACTAATTTTACATAATTATTTAATTTATAGGATTCATCCAAAAGCACAATATAGCTCTTCGAATCACTCCTTTTTTTGATTTTATTGATCTTTTCTACGGCTTTCTCATTGGTAGCATCGCAACCTATCCCCCATACTGTGTCAGTGGGATATAAAATAACATTACCGTCATTTAAGTACTTAATACAATTTTCTATTTCACTATGAAATTCATTCATGAATTATATATAAAACCAATATGTTAACATTTATTA
>JAESSM010000167.1 GCA_016764115.1 Bacteroidia bacterium
CCAGTCAGCTAATATTATTTAATAACTTCCTATAGACAGCAATACAAGTGTACAGGCTTCCAATGTCTGAATGCCATTATTTTCTGCCAATTTACTAAACTGCTTATTCTCTGTTCCTGGATTAAAGATGATTCTTTTAGGATTTAACTTTAATATCGAATCATAATATTCCTTTTGAAAAGTAGAATTGATGTATAGTGAAATTGTATGTACATCACTTATGTTTTCAAAATCTGAAGTCTGAATATTCACTCCACAAACCTCTCCTCCTCTATTACCATAAGCTATAACAGAATAGCCGTTATTCTTTAAACTACAAACAGCTTTGTAAGAATACCTTTCAGGCTTGGGTGACGCGCCTAATACCAGGGTATTTTTAACAACAGGATCCAACTTGTATTAATTATAAATTGGAGTAACTCCCATGTTGTGGAACATAAAAGACCACATATCCGTTTGTTCTTCGATCCTTTTAGAAACAGGTTTACCTGCCCCATGGCCTGCTTTAGTTTCAATTCTAATCATCACAGGATTTGAGCCTTGCTGTTTATCTTGGAGAGCAGCAATATATTTAAATGAATGTGCAGGCACCACTCGATCATCATGGTCAGCAGTTGTTACCATTGTAGCCGGGTATTGTACTCCTTCTTTTACATTATGAACAGGTGAGAACTTATACAAATTATTAAATTGGACAGAATCATCACTAGATCCATATTCAGCAACCCATGCATGTCCAATTGTAAATTTGTGGAACCGCAACATATCCATAACACCTACAGCAGGAAATGCAACCTTAAATAGATCAGGCCTCTGAAGCATACAAGCTCCTACCAATAATCCACCATTGGATCCACCCAAAATTGCAAGCCTTTCTTTAGATGTATATTTCTCTGAAATGAGGTATTCTCCTGCACTAATAAAGTCATCAAAAACATTTTGCTTATTTAATCGCATTCCGGCTTTATGCCATTCTTCTCCATATTCTCCCCCACCTCTTAAAATTGCTAAGGCGTAAACTCCACCATTTTCTAATAGTACAACATTTGAAACTCTAAATGCTGGACCAAGGTTTACATTGAAACCACCATATCCATAAACTAACGTTGGATTATTTCCATTAAGCTCCAATCCCTTCTTATGAACTATGAATAACGGTATATCCGTACCATCTTTACTTTTATAGAAATCCAGCTTAGTTTCGTAATCGTCAGGATTAAAATCAACTTCTGATTCTCTAAAAATTTTAGATTCATTTGTCTTTACATTATATTCATAAATTACAGATGGGTATACGAATGAATCAAAAGTATAGTAGGTTAAACTATCCTCTGGTTTGCCACCAAACCCAAAGGCAGAGCCCAATGTCGGAAGCTCAATCTCTATCTTATTTTCAGTGATAAATCCTTCATCAACATTAAAACCATAAGAGTAAATTTTATGGTAGGCATCTTTCATATACTGTACAATAATTTTACCCCCTATATAATTTGCAGATTCTATTACATTCTCTTCCTCTGGAACTACATCTATCCAGTTTTCTTCAGATGGATTTGAAGGATCTACCATTACTAATCTGTTTTTGGGAGCATTTTTGTTTGTTTTGACAAGTAATTGCCCATTGATGCTTTCTAAAACCGAATAATTATTATCAAAATTATCAGATATAGCTATAAACTCACCATCAAGATCATCGGTCGACTTACAATAAAGAGAATTGGTGTGTCCTGCACCTTCATGTTGGTAAAGTAGAAGAAATTTCTCATCATCCGTTACTTCCATGTAATTTCCCCTCTTAGGATGATCATCATCTTTAAAAGCCAGCTCATCATCAGCCTGTTCAGTTCCAAGTTTGTGGTAATAAACCTTTTGTAGTTGATTCATGCCTTTCAGTGCATCACCTTCTTTGGGTTCATCAAACCGACTATAGTAAAACCCATCTTTATACCATGAAACACCCGAAAATTTAATCCATTGAATGTGATCAGTCATTTTCTCTCTTGTGTCCAAATCAATTACGAAATAATCCCTCCAATCAGAACCTGCCNCNGCAATTCCATAAGCAAANTACTTCCCATCATTAGAAACACTCCATTCTGTTAATGCNNTTGTTCCATCNTCNGANANNGTATTNGGATCCAAAAAAANTTCAGGTTTCCCATCTAAAGATTCTTGTATGTACAANACGCTTTGATTTTGTANCCCATCATTTTTATAGAAGAAATAACGATCTCCTCTTTTTGNAGGTGCTGAATAACGAGGATAATTCCAGATCTTTGATAACCTGTCTTTGATCTTATTGCGAAACGGGATGTTGTTAAGATATCCGAAAGTAACTTTGTTTTGCTCTTCAACCCAAGACTTAACATCCTCAGCCATATCATCCTCCAACCATCTATATGGATCCGCTACATCTACCCCAAAATAATTGTCTACTTGATCTGCTTTTTTAGTAACAGGATAAACAAGCGATTCCTCTTTTACATAATTATTGCAGGCAAAAGCAAATACAATTGGAATCAAATAAATAAACTTCTTCATTTCTTAATGTTTAATTGATAAAAATGAGATGCAAAGTAAGTAAAAATTTACCTAACGATATTGAACTGAGTTATATAAACTCTGTATTTGTCTGATAAGTTTCTTGAAAAGAATTCCGGCTATTGGCCGATCAAGATAAATGGAGCCCAATAATAAGGTGCAGCATATTTGGCATTGGCGATCATTCCTCGCTTGGTTTCAGTTAATGCACCCGATTTTGAATTGAGTTTAAGCATGTGCTTATAAAAATCGACCATTAATTTTGAAGTTGATTCATCAGCTACTCTCCACAGAGATACAAGCAAATTTGAAGCTCCGGAAAACAAGAAACCCCGTGTTAAACCAATAATCCCTTCCCCTTTTTGCACTTTACCAAGTCCTGTCTGGCAGGCACTCAACACTACCAAGTCGGCACTAAGATTAAGGTTATAACCCTCACCTGAAAATAAGATCCCATCTTCAGCAGATTTAGTAGTATCATCGGCAAACAAAATACCAGATAGCTTTGGTCTTTCCTCATTTACAAAACCATGAGTTGCAAAATGGATATACTTGTATGTACCGATCTCATCAGTTTTTACAGTTTGTTCGGTTGCTTCTCCCTTGATATAAACCTTACTGTTAGACTTTTTCTTAAACAACGCTAAAATGCTGGTAACTTCACTTTCAGAAGAAGGTAATGAGCTGATTGTTCCTTCAACACCCCTTAAACGATCGGTACTGATTCCTTGAAAATCAATAGGTGCATAAGCAATAAAATCATTGGGAGCTTCTATAGATTTCCTATTTAAATTATCATGCATTAAAGTTGATGAATAAGAGTAAACTATCGAGTATTTTTTGATGAAGTAATCAAGATCTGTAAACTCCTTAGCAGTTTTGCCAACTTCACTTGTTAAAAGTGCTCCAAACGGTAAATATCCTAGTAAACCATCCGGTACAATTATTAGTTTTTCTGCTGATGCTACAGGCTTTAATGCAGGAGTTACCAGCGTTTCGAATAAAATATAAGCTAAATCAGTATATCTTGAATATTTATCAGATGTTTTTGAGTTTTTCATGGAGATGATCGCATCTCGCATTTTCTCCACCTGGTCTTTAAAATAATCCTCTCGTTTTACGGTTACTACATCGAAAGAAGTCTTTCCTATTGTGAAAATATAGATGTTACTATCTCCAACAAAGTACTCTATCATTGCTGTTTTTTCATCTAATATTCCATCCTGAATTTCCTTTATCGTTATAGTAGATGATTCATATTTCAAATTATAATAGTCTTTATATTCTTTCTCAAGAAATTGAACCAATGATTCATACTTTTGCTTTAATACAAATACTTTATCAGACCAAAGTGCAATTTTAGCACTGTCAGCTTCTTTTCCTTTCTGCTGTTCTTCGGCTAAACTTTTATCATAAAAAGCCAAATCAATTTTAATGTCTTTCTCAAATTCCAATAAGCTATCCGAAATTCCTGCAAACTGCTTGGCATCAGATTCCCTTAATGCATCCAACAACACACTCACTTTACTTTTCTCAGCAAAAGTAAAAGCATCTTCTGCGTACTTTTGGTCCTTTGTTATTTCATGAAGTTTTAGAGCAACCCTAATAGACTTTTCATAAATTTCTTTTGCTCTTTCTCCTAAAAACAATTTTGACCCTTCTGATTTATAACCATGACGCATAATATCAATAAGATCCGAAGCCAATTGAAAAGTTGCCAATGACATTTTAAGATCCCTCAATGGATCATTCTCATCAAACATTGGTTTATTCTCTTGCTGTTCTTCAGCCTTTTTATCTTGTGCAAACAAAAAGTTTGTTTGACATAAACTAAATACAGCAATTAAGGTTAATACAATTCCTGAGTTAATTACTTTTCTCGATAGGATTTGCATAGTTTAAGGGTTTAGGAGTTTGTCAACGTTATTTTAGTGCAATATAAAAAAAATCACGAAATTTGCTTCACTAGTTAAATTATTCAAAGTTTAATAATTATGGAAGAACAGTATAGAGAATCGCTTATAGAGCAATTGGATTTAATTGCTAAAGAAGCACACGAAAATGAGGAAAACAATACAGCGGTTGTACTTAATGTACTATTAGGTGCACTTTATGGAAAATCCGATCATTTACTTGCCGATGTTTGTCAGGATTTCGCCTTAAAGGAAAAAGAACGTATTATCTCGAGTAGGAATTAGTACTAAACTCTTTTACTTTCCAGAATACAAGTCAGGCTGAGCCTGTCTACAGGACAGGCAGGTTTATCGAAATCTGAAACGGCCATATTTCGATAAACTCAATATGAAGTGACCTCTTATAAACCTGTAACCTTTTAGTTTCCCTCCACGTTAAAGCCCCCAACGTTCAGTTTTTCAATGTTTTATAAAATATTATGTCAATCATGAGAAGATTAGTAAACTTTGATACGCTTGATCTGAACAAAAAGGTCGATTATATTTGGAATAAAGGCGAATTCCTGAAAGAAAGAAAACATCAAGGCTATCGGGTTCTATTATTTACACTCGATAAGAACTTCGTAGAACTTTGGTATCATCTTGAAGAGAACAAAATTGATGATATACGAATTGAAAAATCATCAGAAATATTAGCTCTTTACGTAGATGATATTGAATTGCATTTTTAGTCCCTCACTATATTGTTAAAACCCGTAACGTGTTCCGCGTTGCGGTTTTTTTATGCCTAAATTTTAAGTATCTTGAATAAAGCAATTTCAATTAATGAATAAGAAAATCTCCATATTAATATTAGCTGGTATTCTACAAGTTTCTATTTCCTATGGAAATACAGACTCAACCATGGCAATGCTCCATTTTCTCAAGGCTGATTCTTTTTCTAACAAGGGAATATTTGACAGCACACTTCACTACTTTCAAAAATCTCAGAATCATTTTAAAAAATCCAAGAATTGGGGTTTTTATATCAGATGTTATAGAAATTTAGGGTGGTATAATTTTCAAATGGGAAAATTGGAACTAGCAAGAACGTTTTTACTGAATGGAATCAATAAAGGAAACAAATTACTCTCAAATGATCATCTGGAAATATCAAAATGTCATAACAACTTAGGATACGTATATAAAGCTGTTGCTAATTATGATTCAGCACTATTTCATTTCACCAGATCCCTGGAGATTAAACGAATGACATTAAGTGATGATAACGAAGAGTTCTCACCTACTTTAAATGGAATTGGACTGGTTTATTATGGTAAAGGAGACTATTCAAAAGCCACACTTTATTTTACCAATAACATAAAACTCATTCAAAAGAACCAAGGAGGAAATTCTATTGGATTGGCCTATAACTATCTGAATTTAGAGAGCGTTTATTTAGAATCAGGAGACTATAAAAATGCTTTAGAACATTACAATTACACATTACAAATATTTCTTAATGAATTTGGACCAGCTCATCCACATGTTGGAGTTGTATATAATAATATAGCCAACGTTTATTGGGAAACCTTTAATTACCTGGACGCGATAATCTATTATAAGAAGTCCATAGCTAATCTTGAAAAAATATTAGGAAAAGAAAATCCAGATGTTGCCATAACTTATCACAACCTTGCAAATGCACTTCTCAAAATTGAAAATTACCAAGAAGCTTTTGTGATGTTTAATCAATGTATTGAACCATTAAAAATCGCATACGGTGAAAACCATCCTCACATAGCCCGAAACTACTCCGATTTGGCTCTGGCTAATTACTTTATGGGTGAATTGTTATACAGTATTGAAGTGGCCAACAATGCAATTAAATTAACAATAGAGATATTCGGTAATTATCATCCACAAACAGCAGAGGCTACTCGAAACCTCGCAGATATCTATTTTTATCATTGCGATTATGAAAACGCAATAAAGTATTATCAATTAACATTCCCTGCTATAGTAAAGGGATATTCGAATTCTATTTATAACAATCCAGTATTGATAGGGATCAATTCTAAAACAGAACTGTTAAAAACGATATTAAGAAAAGCTGAGTGTTTGGAAAAACTTGCTTCGGCTCGCAAATAACTATTGCTTCTTATATTTACCAATGTATACTTTCTTAGCCATCACATTCATTCGCATAGCATACATCAATTCATCCTTTGTTAAACCTTCTTTGGCAGGAAGCATGTCGTTTAAAACAAAAAGTTGGAAATAATACCTGTGCTCATCCTTAGGAGGACAAGGACCACCGTAACCCAATTTATCCCAACTATTTTTACCAACCACTACCCCTCTTTGCTTTGCTTGTTCCATTGTGAAATTCTCACTAAGTTTATTCCAATCTGCAGGAATATTGTACAAAACCCAATGAGTAAATGGTTTGGGAGCATCAGGATCTAAACACACTATCGCAACGCTCTTTGCTTTTGCAGGTAAATTACCCCATTCTAATGGTATGGAAATATCTTCTCCATCACAAGTATATTGAGAAGGAATTGTAGTGAGCTGGCTAAACGCGGGACTTTTGAATTGCATTTGTCCTTGAGCAAATAAGTTTGTCGCGAAAAAAACAATAGCTAATATTATTAGAATATTCAGAGATGATTTGGTAGCTTTCATGGACTAATATTTTAACAATACTTACAAATAGATTGATAAATATAATAATTAATTTGTACTAATTGAAATGCCTTTTACTCAACATTATATTGAAATTTCCAAAACTGCCCGCTACTTTAGCTTTGGAAATGAAAAGGATCCCGAAATCGTTTGGTTTGTTTTTCATGGTTATGGCCAATTAGCACCAGCGTTTATTGAGAAATTTCACCTTGCGGATCAAAATAGGAATTTAATTATAGCTCCCGAAGGTCTTCACCGATATTACAGAAAAGGAGTTCTGGGATCAGTTGGAGCTTCTTGGATGACCAAAGAAGACCGATTAAACGACATCAAAGATTATGTAAATTTTTTAAACCAGTTAAGCGCCAAAGTACTATCTCAATTAGAGGCAACACCCAAAAAAATGAATGTGTTGGGGTTTTCTCAAGGAGCAGCAACGGCTTGCCGCTGGATTACTGATTACAAAACCTGCTTGTCGTCAGACAAGGTTGAAGTAGATAACCTCGTACTATGGGCAGGGGTTTTCCCTCCTGACCTTGATATGGAGCAATGTATTAATTCATTAAATAGCATTACAATTCAACTGGTAATAGGCGACCAGGACGAATACATTGATGAACAAAGGCTCAAGGAGCAAGAGTCTTATCTAAAGAAATTCAATCTTGATTATGAGCTAAAAAGATATAACGGTAATCACGACATCCAGCCAAAACTATTTATTGATTACTTTGACCAGTAGATGATAAAAGCATTAGCAACTATATCGACTGTCCTATGTTTTATTCAAACTGTTGGCGCAGGAAATTTTATCAATGAAGAGCTGCCAGATTCATTATTGGGCCCGTATTATTTTAAGATTGCTGATTCCCTTTATTCTACATCCAAGTATAAAGAGTCTAATTTTTATTATATAAAAGCACAGAATCATTTTAAACAATCTGAAAAAACGGAAAACTACTTAAGATGTTTTGTTGACTTGGGTTTCAATCTTGGTATGATCGCCCAGTATGACTCAGCCTTAGTATTACTAGAGAAAGGATTAAATGAGGCATTGAATACAGTTGTACAATACCCAAAGGTGATCTCTGATTTTTACAGTACAATTGGTGTAATACTTGATGACAAAGGACATTATGACAAGGCGATATCATATTATAAAAAAGACATGAAAATTGATATTGAGATCAATGGCTTAAAACATCGATCGATCGCTGTTTCCTATAACAATATTGGTGTTGCCTATAACAACAAAGGAGATTATCACACTGCTATATTCTATTTTCAACAAGCATTGTTAGTACTAAAAGAATCTGTAGATAAGATCACCATGAGCAATGCTTATTTTACCAACAATATGGGTGAAGCTTATCGGCAGCAAAAAGACCTAGAAAATGCATTGAAATATTATCAACAAGCATTTGCTATTGCTTATGAATTGAAAGGTAAAGAACACATATCGTTGGCGCTTTTTTACAATAATTTAGGGATAGCTTATATGGAAATGCATGATTATTTCAGTTCTCAGCACTATTATCAAAAAGCACTGACCCTCCAACTTGCAGAACTTGATACAAATAGCAAAGATGTATCCATATCTTATTTTAACATAGGGGAATTAAATTTAAAAATGAAAAAATATGACGAAGCTCTCCGCTATACTAAAATGGCTCTGGAAATCAAACAAAGCATCTTTACTTCCAAACATCCATTAATTTGTCAAGATCTTTGTGGATATGGCCACGTCTGTCTGGCTAAAAAAGAATATGCAGAAGCATTGAAATACTTCCAATTGGCAATGAAAGCAAACTTTCTGAAATTTGAGAATGTTGACATTTTCTCTGATCTAAACTCCGACAATATGTTATCAAAAGAGGTCTTTTTAGATGCATTGATCGGAAAGGCTGAGACTTTAGAAGAAATGCATGGATCTTCCATTGACTAATCATAAACTTAACTCCTTGAACCCCAGATTGAGCGAAGTTAAAATCTGGGCGGTAAATGTTTCGACTCCGCTCAACATGACATTAATTTTCAGCAATCCAATAATTAAATATTCAACAGGGTGTATCAATGAATACTATATGGTGGAATACTAACATGCCGGCTGAAAGATTCAAATGCAATAAAAGTGTCAGTGCTGGAAACCCCTTCTATGTAATGTATTTGTTCGTATAAAACTTTTTGAAGATGCTCATTGTTCTTCGCATAAAGCTTTACAAAAATTGCATACTTTCCTGTAACAAAATTGTATTCAACTACTTCTTTGATCTTTTTTAATGAATTGGCTACAGATTTAGTAAATCGACCTTCTTTTAAAGAAATTCCTGTATATGCAAAAGTATGGTAGCCTAAAATTTTAGGATCTAACTCTAAGTAGGAGCCTTTTATTAATCCAACATCTTTCATTTTTCTTATTCTTTGATGCACCAAAGAATTTGAGATCTTAAGCTTTTTGGCAATTTCTAAGTATGATTCCCGCGCATTCAGAACAAGCAATTCAATAATTTCCTTGTCTAGTATGTCAATATGATGTTTTCTATCCATTTTTACTACCTATTTTAGTCATTTTAATTTTATTTTAATATATTTTAATCAAATATGAGCAAAAATTATCATATTTTCAAATATATTTGTTCTATTATTAGTATTTAAGTGTTATACTAACTATTTTTATATGAATTATAACCCCTAAACTCCCTACCAGCCATGACCAGAGAAAAACTATTTGACCAGCTATGGATGGACTACATCCAATTTAATTTAGCTGCAGAAAAAATTGTATTCCTTTTTAAGCAAAGAGGAGAAATTATTGTAAATGATCATATTGCTTTCAGAACTTTTAACGATTCCAGAATTAATATTGAAAAATTCAAATCCCATTTTATTCCTTTAGGATATGAGGAAGTTGGAGATTATGATTTCAAAGTCAAGAAGTTAAGCGCTATTCATCTTGAGCATAAATTTGATATGCATGCCCCAAAAATATTCATCAGCCAATTAAGATTGGAGGAGTTCAGTGATTATCTTCAAGATACAGTTCAAGAGATCCTAAACCAGGTTAGCCCAGAACAACTATACAATTATGGATTTGTATTTTCAGGCAGGCTATGGAATACTCCTTCTTATAAAACGTACCAAAAACTAAGAGAAGAATCAGAATATGCAGCATGGCTATACGCATTTGGATTTAGAGCAAACCATTTTACCATCAACGTCAACCAGCTCAACTCTTTTACTGATCTTTTTGAGGTTAATGAATATTTGAAAGAAAATGGATTTCATTTAAACACTTACGGAGGTGAAATAAAAGGCTCTAAAGAAAAATTGTTAGAGCAATCGAGTACACTCGCATCTAAAGTAAAGGTTGGATTTTCGGAAGGGCTTTATGAAATTCCCGGATGCTATTACGAATTTGCCAGGAGGCATGTGAATAAGCTGGGAGAACAATTCAATGGTTTTATAGCAGATTCAGCTAATAAGATATTTGAGAGTACAGATATCTCTATACAACGTTAATTTGCTTCCATGCCGCAGGCACAGGCTATCTTGTGACTGCAGAGATGTCATCTCTAAGATTTCTTCCTTACCTGTAAGCACGGGCTGTCTTCTCCCCTTTGAGAATGGCCTGTGCTTTTTTATTTTACAAACTTCTTAGTCCATTGAGTAGAATTGGTTCGAATTGTTGTGAAGTAAATTCCTGAACTTATACTCTCTAGGTCAATAAATATTTCATTTTCTCCTTTCATAGCCTCAAGCATTTCATTTACAACCATCTTACCTCTCATATCATAACACGATAATTCTATCATCTCCTGATCTTCCACCTCAAACATTACATTCAATTCATTAGAACTATTATTAAAGTAAATATTGCCAATCACAGCCTCCGAATTATTCGACCTTACATATACCATTTCAGAGTACGAGAACTTTCCATCATAGTCTGTCTGTTTTAATCGATAGTACGACATTCCATCTAATGGATATTCATCAGTTAAACTGTAGTCAAGTTTGGAATTGCTGTTGCCGGCTCCATTTACTTCCATAATTTCCTCAAAATTAAGTCCATCATTGGATCTTTCAATTGTATAGAAGTCGTTGTTTATTTCAATAGCTGTTGTCCATTTAATAACCACTACATAATCTTGCCTAGCTGCGGAAAAATCAATCAATTCTATTGGTAATGGATGATTACTATTTATTGATCCAAAAGTGAACGGGCTAAACTCTTTCAGGGCAGTATTGGTTACAATAAAATTTGAAGTTATATCAGTACTCACGGCCTTATTCCCTGCTTCCCAACAACTTGATGCAGAATCATAATGAGCTATTCGCAAATCACTTATGTTACTTTCATCCACTAAGCTGCTATCATCCCAGAATAACTTTATCCTAGCATCTACATTATTCCCACTTTCCCTGTTAATATTCCAATATTCCATTGTACTTACGTGACCCAAAGGATCTTTTGCACAAATTCCGTATGCTACATGACCAACACCCTTAAATTCTACTTGCCAATGTTCCTCTGTAGAGGTTTCCGGAGTAATAACAATTGGCATATAACGAGTTCCATTACCTAATGGAAATGTGATAGCAGTAGTTGATGTGTATTTCTTTATTACCGGACCAATGATATGGCTTAATAACCCTCCACCACTTATTCCCGGATCATCTACATCTTCAATGATCAATAAACTGGTTAGTGTTGTTATTAAATTCCCTGAGGAAAGTGTTAATGTGCCATTAACTACCAGAGTTTTATTTAAGGTAACATCTCCTCCAGTATTTATCACCAGATCATGAATTGCAGTACTAACAATTCCATTGAAACTTTGATTACCAGAACCAATAAATTCAATCTTGCTATTACTACCATCAAAATTACCATCATTAACAAACTCCCCTTGTAATTTTATAGTCCCCTGGCAATCTACTAAGGCTTTCCTTGTTCCATTGTTCTTATCGATCTTAAATTCCCCTTCAACACTAAACGTAATGCCTGAGTTAATGGTAAGCTTAGAAGTATCCGCTCCGCCTGACACGTGGGGTTTAATTTTAAAAGTAATGCATGAAGCATCAGCTGTAATTGTCACTTTATGATTTGCAGTGATCATAACAGAATCAGTGGAAGTAGGAACAACTCCATTTGGCCACGGAGCATCATTTACTGTAGAATTCCAATTCCCGGAACCATTTGCTTTGATCACATTTGCTTGAACATTTACAAATAGAAATATGGAAATAACCAAGAAACACCATGACCATACAACTAACCTTTTATTCAATTTCATACACACTCTATTTCTCGAGTTCAACAATAAACTCTTTTCGCGGATCTTAAAAGGAGGAAATTTAAATCAGGATGTTATTAAAGGGAAGTACTAGAATAACGTAAAACTCTGTAGATAAATTACCTATTCATTTCACCTCTTTCAACCCTCTTATCATTTCCACTTTATCTCAAATCCTCAGTGATTATTATCCCAATATTATTCCATAGAAAAACAAGATTATAAATAATTGTTTTTCAGGTACTTATAAATAAAGTGAGTTAAATGAATGTATCAAATTGATACTCAAAAACTAGTGATGTAAGCCAAATTAAGAGAAGAGCAAGGTTACTACGAGTAAATCATTATTCTCCATATGAAACTAGTTGAAAAGGAACATTGATGGTTTCCTTGAAAAGTTCCCCTAGTTCTTCCAGGTCTTCATCATCTTCAGGATATTGCCATTCTATTTCAATATTAAGATCTTTTGCTACCATATCTTTGATTCGGATCATTAATTCAAAGATCATTTTATTTGATGAAGTAATGATAATATTAAATTTAAAGACAAACTTTAACAGGGACAATGGATCTGTTTCGTAATCATCCAGCCACTTAAAAACAGGAGCATAAAAAGCGATCGGGTCCTCAAGCAATGAGTTCCCTATTATTGAAAGGATTTGGGATTCCTTTTCAAATTTAATTCCAGGTGAATGTCTTGTCTTTTCTATGAATAAATCATCCATATATGGGGAGTAACAATTAAAGCATAAAGTAAGCTAAAACTATTGATTTTTCTAAAATTATTGAAAAGATTAATTACTAGCTGAAAGTACCATTGCCTTTTGGTATAAACTTCCTAACAATATTATTTTATTAGGATTATCCTGAATATTAGGGTTCGAATAGACATCTGAAACGTTATATCCTGTCACATTTGCAGCAATAGCATTTTGTGCATTTTTAATTGCATTATTTTGATCTCCTTGTTGCATATAAATTTCTGCAAGCTTGATGTGATTTTCCGATAAGTGACCATGTACCCCATCATATAATTTCGTATTTATATCAACTGCTTTGTTAAGATATTCAATTGCTTGTTCAAATTTTCGTTGGTTTTTATAGATAGCAGCCATGTTATGATAGCTCATTGCAACTTCCGATGAAACCACATCATAAATCTTCAATTTTGTTTTATGGGCTTTAACATAATATTCCAATGCCAGATCATATTCATCCATAAGACCATAAACGTTGCCGATATTGTTATAACTAGATGAAACCTCATAAGTCTCTTCTTCCCCACTTTCGAGAGAAATAGAAAGATCTTTGAAATAATATTCCAAGGCCTTTTCATAATCACCAAGTGTTTTATAAGCTACCCCTAAATTATTGTATGATGCGCCAACTTGAGAATCTCTAGGGCCATATTGTCTCAACTTTATTTCGAGTGCCTTATTCTGGTAACTAATGCCTTTCTCAAACTCCCCAATATCCCCATATACAATTCCAAGATTTGTGAACGCAATGCTCTTAAGTTTCTCAAGGTCTTTAGAGCTATTTTCGATAAGTTTTAAAACATCTTTTAAGAATTTCAAAGCAGCTTCATATTTGTGGGTTTCAATATAAACCTGTGCGCTATTTATCAATAACAATCCAGAGGTTTCATCATGATCGTTCATCTTCTCTTTCGCAACCAAACACAATTCAGAATATATGGTTAAGGCTTTAGGATATCTTCCATTTACATAATGGACATATCCCATACGTCTTCTATAGTTCACATAATCCTTCCACCTCGCAGTATCTTTAAAAAGCTGAGTAGCCTTAGTAAAATAATAAATACAACTATCGTATTTTGATTTATAGAAGCACTGATTTCCTCTATTCGCATAATAATCAGCTCCTTTATCATCATTAATAAATAATGCAACAACGAATAATAAGGAAATGATCATTTTAAGCATTTCCCAAATTACTAAAAAATAATCCTATCAGTTCTTTATAAACGCAATTAGAAGCAGCACCCAACCTATTATTAAAAGTGTTCCCCCAATGGGTGTGATTGGCCCCAGCCATTTCCAACTTTCAATTCCAAGAAGATTTTTAGTAGCTATTAAATAAAGTGATCCTGAAAAAAGAACAACCCCGGTAATAAACAAATACCCTGCATAGCCAATCAACTGATTGGAATATTTCTGTAAATACATTCCAACAAAAAGCAGTACCAATGCATGATAAAACTGATACTTAACTCCCGTTTCAAAAGCATTTAGTTGTTCTAATGTTAATTTAGCTTTTAAGGCATGTGCTCCAAAAGCTCCGAGTAATACAGAAAGCAATCCATAAGAACTACCAATGATTAAAAGCAACTTATGCATTCAACAAAGTTATCAAAATTCAATGTTTCTTAAGTTATTGAGTTTTAAATCCACTTCTATGCTCATGATAAATAATAAAGCATTCTTAAACCTTATCAATTTCCCTGATAATACAGATCATAAAAATAAGATCCTTTTGCATTGAGTGCTCTTAGCAGATCATTACTTTCTACCAATGCATTCCTTCCCGGATTGGAATAAATGTCATCAGAAATATTATCACCTACCTTCTTATCAATAAATTTGATGGCTAACTGAATTGTTTGAAGTGCCTTTTTTATTTGATTAAGCTTGAAATAATAACTTGACATGTCATGATAAGTGATGCATAGGTAAGCGTGATGATCAAACGTTTTGTGAAAAATATCCAGAGTCTTATCAAAATAAGTTTTTGCCAATTCCAGAGAATCCATATAATAATAAGTCTTACCAATGGCATTATAAGTGGTACCCAATTCCGGATGGTAAGGATTAAGTGTTTTTAAACGAATTCCAATACATTTTTTATAGTAAAGTACTGCCTGCTTGTGATCACCAAGGCCTGAATAAGTGACACCTTGATTATTATATGCCCGGGCAGTAACTGGATGAATTTCTCCAATAGTGTTTAACCATATTTTTATCGCTTTCCGATTATGTTCTTTGGCCTCTTCATGTCTGTTTAGACTGTTACATATAGCACCTAAGTTTACATTGATCCTGGCAATATTGGGATGGTCTTTACCGAACAATTCGTAAGCGAGATTAAGTGATTTTAACATGTACTCCATCCCCATATTAAGATCTCCTTTGTCCCAATATACCAAACCTGTATTGGTATAACTTGCCATGATCTTATCACTATCTGAACCATACAATTCCCTTTTTATCTCTAATGATTCTGCATATTTCAACAATGAGATATCATAATGCCCTGTTAGATGGAGTGCTCTGGCAATGCCATCCAAAAAATAAACCTGCGCATCACTTGGGGATTCTAATTTATCCTTAACAACTTCAAATGAATTGGTTAGCAACGTTAATGAACTGTCATATTTTCCCAAAAGGTTGAGATTAAATCCAATGAAATAAATTGAACTGGCATACCGATCTAAGTTACCTGCTCGTTTAGATTGTTTGGCTGCCTTCATATAATAATCATTCGATTCAACATATTTCCCTTGCATGTATAAAGTGTCTCCTTTAAGAATATTCTTCACACCCACTGTATCTAATGGACTATTAGGGTTTACTATTGAGAAAAGTAAAATGGTATTTAAGATAAAGGACATTGGCAATTGAAATATTGGATTTTTTCCAACATCTAAACTAATCAATTATTGATTCCATTCTTTGATGTGGAAATAGAATTACTAGGTAGAGATGTTATTTCACAGAAACTGTATATGTTTTTGAAGTAGAACCATTTGAACTACTGGAAACAGTAAATTCTAAAATGATGCTGCTAGCACTTGAATCTGAAATAGTATATTCATTATGAACAGTAGTGGAACGACCACTAATACTAAAGTCTTGCAATTCAATTTTAGAGCCTCCATCAACAGTCTCGTACATTTTACCTCCCGAAAGTTTAGAGTCATCATCAGTAGCTGTGTAATCAAATATTAAAAGATCACCAACACTATGAGTACCCTCGTATACAGCTTGTTTTGTTACAGAACCATAGGTAATAGCAAAATTATAGATGTGAATATCGCTATTTCCAGAAGTTGTATCTGAACTATCATCTGTTTTTTCGCACGAACAAAGACAAATCGTAATACAAATTAAATAAAGAAAATGCTTCATAACAGAAGGTCTTGAATTATTTACAAATCAAATTTACAAACTAAACCCAACAAGCGAAACCAATTAGGTGTATTATGAGACATACTTGCTTTATTATCCAACATTTTCCCAATTATTTCGTTCGTTAATAACCATGTGGATACCTCTGACAACAGAAGAATTAGAAAAAGGGTTGGATCTTATCCGACAAGCCCCAAAAAATAATGGCACTATTGAGATGGTTGTAAGACGACCCAAAACAGGAGAGCGAGAAGTCATCGAAGAAGTAAACTTAGACCATACTGAAGGACTTATTGGTGATAATTGGAAAACCCGAGGTAGTTCACGTACTCCCGATGGTTCAGCTCATCCTGATATGCAGCTTAACATTATGAACTCAAGGGCAATTGCCCTTATAGCTCAAGATAAACAACGCTGGCAATTAGCAGGTGACCAGATTTTTATTGACATGGACTTAAGTGGAAATAATTTACCCCCCGGAACGAGGCTCAAAATTGGCACGGCAATAATTGAGGTTTCTGTCATTCCACACAATGGTTGCAAGAAATTTGTAGAACGGTTTGGGTTAGATGCTATGAAGTTTGTTAACTCACCAATCGGAAAACAACTTCACTTACGAGGTATTAATGCGAAAATAGTTCAATCAGGGGTAGTAAAAGTAGGGAATGTAGCGCAAAAAATAAATAAGTAGAGGCTGTCTCAAGAATTCATTTTTCTGTCATCCTGAAGAATGAAGGATCTTGTTGCATAGTGATAGTCAAGGAGCAAGATTCTTCACTACGTTCAGAATGGCACGAGTTTTTTACTATTGAGGTTGCCCCCTACGATGGATCATCATGGCCTAAAGATCGTAAAGTCTCCTGATCAATAGCGGCCAGCATATCTTCCTGACCAGCATAATAGCCCCGATCAAACCTAGCAGAAGCAACTCCTTGCTGCATTTGTTCACATACTTCCCAGTCTTGCTTGTTGGTCATGTCCCAAAATTCAATAGCTGATCGTATCCTATCCTTATAATCAGCTGAGTTGATCACATCAGGATGAAACAACCAATGGCACTCCAGTTGTACTTCATTATAGGAAATAGGAGTTAAAACATGATACAGTACATAATCAGGATGGGGTGTCAATAACATGTTAGGGTAAATAGAATAGTAATATATTTTTTGCTGTTCATCCTCGCCTGTATTGCCCAACAGTGGAGCTGCAGCCTTACCATCCATGGTCATACTTCCTCTTGGTTCGTTAATAGACATATATCCACCAATAATTCCTCCAACACCACAATCATGAACTGCACTTCTGTAAGGAGTTAGTTTTGATAGTAAGGGATGAACACCAGGGCAATGATAACATTCCTGGTAATTTTGCAAAATCAACTTCCAATTGCAATTTAAGTGATATTCTACCTTATTTGCTATACGTAGTTCATGTATCTTTTTGTCTTCCCACTTATTCAATAAAGGGGCTAAGTCATCTTCAAAAGGAATGGGATCCTCAGATAAGTTAATAAATATAAACTCTTGCCATATTCTTGCATGTGCATGATAAAGAGAATGCTCTTCTTTATTAAACCCTTTCAACAAGTCCATTAAATGAGCGGA
>JAESSM010000028.1 GCA_016764115.1 Bacteroidia bacterium
TGAGGTTTTAAATTATGAGTAATTCTGTTGCCCTAGTAACGGGTGGAATAGGTGGTATTGGGTTTATGTTGCAGACTTAACTCCTGGAGGCAGCGCTGAAGATGCAGGCATTCAGAAAGGTGATGTTATTTTAAAGGTTAATGGTGTTGCTGTAAACAGTGCTTCTGAATTACAGGAACAAGTTGGTAGATTCCGACCTGGTGATAGAGTTGCCATTGTTCTTAATTCTGATGGAGATACTGAAGAGTTAAATGTTATCTTAAGAAATAAAGAAGGTACAACGTCTATCATCAAAAGAGAAAAGAAGGAAATCATGACAGTACTAGGGGCTGAATTTGAAGAATTATCAGAAAATGAAAAAAGGGAAATTGGCTTAACTCATGGTGTTAAAATCAAAAGACTTAAAGAAGGTAAATTAAGGTATACCGGCCTTCGTGAAGGATTTATCATTACTCATATAAATAAAAGATCAATTGAAAGTCCACAAGATATTGCAGCGATCTTTAAAAAAAATAAAGGCAACATTGTAGGCATTGAAGGTTTTTATCCGGATGATGGAACCAAATACTACTATGGCTTTAGCATCTAATTTGCTATTCACATGGCAAATTTACTCAGGCTGTTAGTTTATGTGAAACTGAGGAGTACCAAACGGTGCTCCTTTTTTATTGCCATATCTCAATAACAAAAACCACATTATTACATCGTTTCTTATTCCATCCTTAAAGATTACGTAGTACTATTTATTTTTTACTTTTCTTTGTTTCTTTGTCGAAGTACCCAGTAAGAATGTCCAAGAAACTGAAATCAAATACAAAAGTACAAGGTTGGTCACAACAAAAGTGGCCGTTGATCATAATTTTTCTCTATACATTTATTCTTTACGGAAATTCAATTTTTAATGATTATGCTCTTGATGACAAAACAGTTGTTACTGAGAACATCCTTGTAAAAAAAGGGTTTTCAGAAATTCCAAAACTAATTAGTAATGCTTATTGGTACGGTTATAATGGAATGACAGAAGGCTCATATAGACCTATTCCACTAATTACACATGCTGTTGAATATGGACTCTTTGGTCAAAATCAATTAATTAGTCATTTCCTGAATGTTTTGATATTTGCTTTTTGTGGTATCATTCTTTTTAACACGCTCAAACATCTATTTCCAAAGTATAATTTATTAGTCCCCTGGATAACAACTTTACTTTTTGTTGCCCATCCTATTCATGCAGAAGTAGTTGCTAACATAAAAGGCAGGGACGAATTGCTTTGCTTTGTTGGAGTCATTTCTTCATTATATTTTCTATTAAAATATCTTGATAAAACTAAAATTAAATATGCATTCTTTTGCGCACTTTGTTACTTAGTGGGCTTACTTTCCAAAGAGATCGCATTATCATTTATAATCATTTTTCCTTTTGTATTTTATTTTCATAATAAATTAAATATCAGATATTTAAAAAATATTATATTAAGTTTTAGTTTAATTTTTGGAGTTTACTTCTTACTTAGAGCAACTAGCACAGAAAGCCTTGGAGATATACGTTGGTTTAATAGCTATTTTATGCACACAACAGATAATAACGCCAGGCTTGCAACAGCTATTTACAACCTATATAGTTATATCAGTTTATTGATTTTTCCTCATCCTTTGGTATACGATTATTCTTACAACCAAATCCCATTAACCAATTGGGCAAGTATAAAAGCCTGGGGTTCATTAATTATCAATTTAGGGTTAATCGTAACTGGCATTGTTTGTCTGAAGAAAAACAAAATAATTAGTCTTGGAATTTTTATTTTCTATGCAACTCTCGCGATGGTAGCCAATATTGCAATTCCCATGGCTGCTATATTTGCTGAACGATTTTTATTTCTGCCTTCATTGGGATTTTGCCTAGTTCTTGCATGGTTAATTATTAAGTTGAGTAAAAGTTCTTTAACTGAAAAAAACTTAACCATATTTAAATCCAAGCCATTAGCAATAATGATAAGTATGATTTTGGTCGCTTATAGTTATAAAACCATTGGAAGAAATTTTGCGTGGAAAGATAATTTTACACTTTTTAAAAGCGACATCGGAAATCTTGATAATAACGCTCGTGCCCATTTCAATTTAGGAAGAGAATATGCCATTACAGGGCTTGATAAAAAAAACTCATCAAAAAGTGAAGACATTCAATTAGGTTTAACCCATTTGAAAAGATCATTGGAAATTGATCCAAAGTTTTATGATGCTCAATTCCTATTAGCTGTTGTACATTCCAATCTTAAAAAATATAAGGAAGCAATCAATCATTATAAAAGGGCAATTGCCTTAAACCCTNCTATTACTGACCCNAAAAATAGCATAGAAACTGCNCTACTCAATCTTGGNATTTCTTATGAAGCACTTGGTAATTNTCAGNAAGCNATCAANAGTTACCAAAGCGTATTAATNTACCAACCAAANGGNAAACCGNTCAACAAACAAAGTATCANCTTCGCTTATAATAATCTTGGNAACCTGTACAATTCTATTAAAGATTATGAGAATGCNATTAAACATTGCACTAAGGCTATTGAGCTNAATCCAGNCTATACNAAAGCATATCTTAACTTAGCAAATGCACATTTGAATAAAAAAGACAANAGAAATGCAATNATCAATTATCAAAAAGCAATACAGTTAAATCCAAGNCTNGCAGATGCNTATATAAACATAGCGATTGCATATTTNAATCTCAAGGATTTCAGNAATGCAAACCAACAGTTAAATAAGGCCATNCAAATCAACCCTAACTATGCCAAAGCACANCATATCTTAGGAATCGCCNTGAAAGATCAAGGGAAACTAAAAGAGGCNATCAAACANTTCAAAGAAGCGGCAAGATTAAACCCGCAATACAAAGAACGATATCAAAGAGCCGGGCTTNAGCTCAATTAATNTTATGATCAAAATTGGATTACTTTCAGATACCCATGGATATTTAGANCCAAAACTGCTCAANTTCTTTAAAGATGTTGATGAAGTTTGGCATGCGGGAGATTTTGGCACCATTGAAGTTTCTGATAAACTTTCTGAGTTTAAACCATTAAAAGGTGTTTACGGCAACATTGACGGGCAAGACATTCGACTAACGCATCCTCTTCATCAACGGTTTAGTTGTGAAGGTATCGATGTCTGGATAACACATATTGGAGGATATCCTGGGAACTACGATAAAAATGTAAAAGAAACCATTTATCTCAAACCTCCCAATTTATTTATATGTGGACATTCTCATATTCTAAAAGTAATGCCTGATAAAAAATTCAAAAACTTTCTACACATAAATCCGGGTGCTGCCGGAAAAACTGGAATCCATAAAGTGAGTACTGCGGTGAGGTTTCAGATTACTAAAGACAAGATTGAAAAATTAGAAGTTATTGAGTTGAGGGAAAGATAAGTTTCTAGATTATTTTTATGATGGGACGATTCAGTTTTCGATAAACTCAGACTGATTTCCTTGTAGTTTGTCACTCTAAGTTCATCGAAGTGTCGCTACTTATTATCTTATCACTGCTCAATTAAAATTAAAATACAGGAACCAAATCGCTTAATTTTCGTATTTTATTTAACTATAGGATAATATAGCAGTCAAATACAGGGTCATGTTAAGCGGAGTCGAAATATGAACCTACTAGATTTCGACTCCGCTCAATCTGACATTAACTTTTTAGAGTGTATAGCTATAAATGAAAAAAATCGCATACCACATTATCCTCTTATTATTTGTGTTTACCCTTTGGTGGGGTACTTATCCTGCATTCTCTCAATCATCAAATTTTAAGACATACTCTGTAGAAGACGGATTACCCCAATCACAGGTTACTGCTATTTTTCAGGATAAGCATGGTTATTTGTGGTTTGGGACTCTTGGTGGTGGTATTTGTAGATACGATGGTAACTCATTCTCTAACTACTTTGAAAAAGATGGCCTTAGCAGCAATATCATCAATTGTATTTATGAAGACTCCAAGAATAATTTATGGATTGGAACGGATAGAGGCTTAAGTAAATATACTCCATCATTTGAAATGGATGAGAATGCCAAAATGTTCCAAGTTTATACCAACTATGACGGTCTGATCAATAATTCAGTTAACGACATTTTAGAAGATAAAAAAGGAAACTTGTGGATAGGAACCAATAACGGATTAAGCAGAGTTAAATTGAATGATACAACCAAAAGCACTATTACTTTTCATAATTATTCCTCTGCAGATGGCTGGAACTTTAACAGGATACAATCTCTTTGTGAAGATAAAATGGGAAATATTTGGTTTGGCACCTATGGAATCGGGGTAAATGCTATTATTGGAACTCATGTAAAAAACGATGAACCACTATTCACACACTATTCAAAAACTGATGGGCTAAGCAGTAATATGATTTGGAGCGTCATGGAAGATAAATCAGGAAACATTTGGTTCGGTACTGATGGTGATGGCATTTCGATACTAATAAGTCCTTCTAAAGCAAAAAATTCCAAGAACAAAAAATCAAAATGGAAATATATTACGACCGAAAACGGCTTGATCGACAATGTGATCAATACATTGATACGCGACAATCAAGGCGATATCTGGATTGGTACCAATGATGGCATCTCATACATTTCAGAGATAAATAGAAAATCTTTAATAGACAGAAATGATCCTCAAGTAGATCAATTTAAAAATTATACTAAAACTCAAGGAATCCCAAACAAATCGATAATTTCTTGCTTTGAAGACAAGGAAGGTAACGTATGGTTCGGTACAGACGGTGGTGGAGCGTGCAAATATGTCAGGAGAATGTTCACAACAATTACCGAAGATGACGGCCTCAGTAACAATATTGTAATGAGCATTATAGAAACAATGGAAGGAGACAAATGGATAGGAACTTACGGATATGGATTAAACAAGCAATTATGTGAATGCAAATATGTTGATGGTTCACGTGTAACAACTTTTACTAAAGGAGCAGGTATCAGTAATAATCTTGTAATGTCGGGTATTGAAGACAGGGATGGAAATTTATGGTTCGGAACTTATGGCGGAGGAATCAATAGGATCAAGTTGGAAAATTTAATGGACAACAAATACGACTTCGATTTTTTCACCAATAAAAATGGTCTGAAGAACAACATGATAATGAGTATTTTCCAAGATAAGTCAAATAATATATGGTTTGGAACATACGGTGGTGGAGTAAGCTTTCTGCATAAAAACTATATCTATAGTAATGAGCCTGAATTTATCAATTTTACTTCAAAGGACGGACTTGCCAATAATAAGGTAATGGCCATAACTGAAGATAATAATGGAAATATTTGGCTTGGTACTTTTGGAGGAGGTGCCAATATGCTGACTTTTGCGAATCCCACCAATGTTAGCAACCCTACTATTACCGTAATTAAAGCAGCCCAAGGCCTAACCAATAACCGAGTAATTTCAATATTACAAGATACCTTGAATAATATATGGATGGGAACATACGGAGGAGGTATTTGTATTCTTCGAATGGTTAATAACATAACAACCACCAACGACCTGATTAATTATGACCCCGAAAACCAAGGGGAATTACACTGGACATACATTACACGTGCCAGTGGGTTAAGTGACGACAGATTGGCCTTAATGGAATTTGATGATGACGGTAACTTATGGGCCGGGACCAATAACGGAATGAACAAAATCTTGATCGATTATGGATTTAATACTCCTGACGCCCCTAAAGGACAAGACTCAACAGATGAGACTGTCCAAGAGGAAGAAGAAGGCATGCTTCCAATGGAAGTTTTTCAGAGAATTGGAGGTGATTTAAAGATCGAAGACATTAAGAATTATGGAAAAGAAGAAGGGTTTATTGGTTCAGAATGTAACCATAATGCAGTATTTAAAAATTTTGATGGTGTAATTTACTTTGGAACAGTTAGTGGGTTAATTCAATACCATCCAACTGAGGACATCAGTAATGACATTCCCCCCAGCACGAATCTTAGCAATATCAAGCTTGACTTCGAAGAAGTAAATTGGATATCATTCGCAGATTCTATTGATATGCAGTCTGGATTGCCACTAAGTTTAAAACTATCACATGCAAATAATCACCTAACCTTTGAATACATTGGAATAAGCCTTACCATTCCGGAAAAAGTTCGATACCAATTCAAACTTGAAGGATTTGATACTGATTGGGCACCTGTAACTAATGAGACGAGAGCAACTTATTCTAATATTCCTCCCGGAGAATTTACTTTTAAGGTAATGGCCTGTAATAATGATGGGGTATGGAATCCGGAGCCCATTACTTATAGTTTCATCATTCTCCCTCCTTTCTGGCAAACATGGTGGTTTTACATTTTATGTATGATCGTTGGAGCATCATCAATTTTTGCATTTATTAAAATAAGAGAAAGGAGTTTACTGATTGCCAAGAAAGAACTAGAAACTCAAGTCACAATTAGAACAAAAGAACTGAGCCAAGAAAAAGAGAAAGTTGAAGCTGCTAATAAGGAGATATCAATGCAAAATGAGGTTGTTAAACTAAAGAACAAAGAGATTACAGATAGCATTAAATATGCCAAGCAGATTCAGGCTGCTATTATGGTTCCACGAGAAAAAATATATCAAGCCCTTCCTGAATCGTTTATTTTATACAAGCCCAAAGATATAGTCAGTGGCGATTTTTACTTCTTTACTGAAGCCGCTTCTAATGGTACCGATACATTTATTATTGGAGCCGTTGACTGTACAGGGCATGGAGTACCGGGTGCATTTATGAGTATGATAGGAAGCAATTTATTGCACCAAATAGTAACGGAAAAAGGCATCACAAAACCGTCTGAAATTTTAAATCAACTTGACATAGGAGTAAGAACAGCTTTACATCAAGAAACAGAAGATGCCAGTGCAATGGATGGTATGGACATTGCGCTATGCAAGATCCAACTACTAGCAAAAAAAGTAGATTTTGCTGGTGCTCATAGGCCTTTGGTTATTGTTAGAAATATGAGTAGAGAGCCAACTACTAATATTGACAGTAATGAACCTATGGTTAAAACCGTAAGGGCTGGCAACAAAATCGAATTAATAAAAGCAAACAAGAGAGGAATCGGTGGGCTTGTTATGGAAAAACGTAATTACACCAATCATGAGATCCAGTTAAAAGAAAAAGATTGTATTTATTTCTTCTCTGATGGGTACCATGACCAATTTGGTGGAAAGAAAAGTAAAAAATACTCGTCTCGAAGGTTAAGAGAATTTTTGGGTACTATTCATGATCTTGATATGTCTAAACAAAAAGAAGCCCTCCAAGAAGAACTTGAAAAATGGATGGGTTCCGAAGAACAGATTGATGATATATTGGTGATTGGGGTAAAGTTTTAAAAAAGAATGGGGGCCGAAGCCCCCATAATGTGAATGCAAATTTATAAGCCGGGTTCTGTCCCAACAAATTGGGTTTCTATCATTTATCTAGCCTTATCGTCACCAATAAGGTCAATCGACCTACCCTCCAGGATCGGGCGAGCAGCCCTCAAGCCCTGGTTTATTTGGCCTTTCAATCCATAAGGTTTACTCAGCTTCTAAAGTCACCCTTAGAACTGGTGAGCTCTTACCTCACCTTTTCACCCTTATCCCGAGTACTCGGGACGGTAATTTTCTGTAGCACTAGCTTTCCGATTACTCGGAACTTCCCGTTAAGAAGTATGGCGCTCTGTATTGCCCGGACTTTCCTCCCCGATTTCTCGAGGCGATAGAATCATTTGCAATCAACCACAAAGATAAGAAGTAATTGCCAAAAGTTCAATTCATTCTATACCATACACTTCTTTATCCTTCTCACCTAGTTCCCAAACTTCTCCACGGACTTTGTCCACATTTATTTTTTGCAATACGTCTTCAACTCGCCAAGGGGTTAGACGGGCTGTGTGATCTTGAGATGCACTCAGAATAAAATTATCATCAGGAGAAAACATAGCCTTCATTACTGCAGCTTTGTGGTTAGGCAAAGTCATTACATTTACTCCTGCCAAATTCCAAACTTTAATGGTATTGTCATTAGAAGCAGATACAATATGCTTTCCATCATTTGAAAAATTGACATCAGTTATATCATCTGAATGGCCCCGAAGATGATGTATTTGGGGTTTCCTGTCACTAATATTCGAAAATAATAGAATAATATGATCTTGAGTTGTGATACACACTTTATTCCCATTGGGGGAGAAAATTCCTAATTTCAGTCTACAACTATAAGAAATCAACTTATCAATCTTATTACCACTATTTAAGTTCCAAATTATAGCGGTGCTATCATCAGAGGTTGTTAAAACCATATTTTTCTCGTGATGAATATCAATGGAATTGATACTGGCATCATGGCAGCGAATGGTATTGATCTTACGAAATTTAATAGAATCATTTTCGAAATACATTTTCCAATATGACCATGACGTATCAGTATTTATTGTGATTAATTCTTTCCCTTGCCCGAATACTTTTAATCCTTCAATTTTTTCAATTTTTTGAAATTTCTCCCCGTTCAAATTCCATACAAATGCATTTTTATCATTAGAATACGTAATTATTGCATGATTTTCCGTAATAAAATGTGCTGTTGTAATGTTCCCTCCATGGCCTCTCAATTCAACTATCGAATCACCTAGATCATTATATACTTTTACTTGCTCATTACATCCTACAGCAAACATATTCGATTTAGAATTGAATTTAACATAATCCAATCCATAGGCATCAAATCCAGTTAGTGTTTTCAATAATTTACCATTAGAAGACCATAGTTTTGCAGTATAATCAAATCCTGCAGTAATAATCCTTTTACCATCATTAGAAATATCAACATCTCTAACAACGGCTTTATGGCCTTTTAAATTCGGATTTTCCTTAGGATGAATGTTCCAAATTCTTGCAGTACCATCTCCTGAAGCTGTTATAACATGCTTTCCATCAGGTGAATAACTGGCACTCATCACTTGACTAGTATGCCCTTTGAAGAGCATTAACTCTTGTCCATCTAAATTCCATAAACGTGCTGTGCCATCATCGGAAGCAGAAATTATTTTTTTAGCATTGGGAGAAAAGCCCGCGGACCAAATTGTTGATTGATGTCCGGTCAAATTTGCTATTTTCTTACCGCCTAAAGTCCAAACATTGATATTAAGATCATCAGACGCTGTTAAAACAAATTTCTCATCGTCTGAAAATCTCACTATTGCGACAATCCTTTTGTGTTCATCAATGTTTAAAACTAATTTTCCATTTCTATCCCAAATTTTGGCAGTGTTATCATATCCTGAAGTTGCAATAAACGAACCGTTCTTTGAAATATCAAGGTCATAAATATTTTTAGTATGACCCTTAAGTTTTGTTTGAATATTACCATTCAAATTATAAATAATGCATGTAGTATCAGCAATTGCTACTACGAATTCGCTGTTTGGAATAAATTTTGCTAATGTCAATGAACTATTCATTCCCTCAAAACTCACCAATTCATTCCCTTCCAGATCCCATAGTCTTGCTGTTTTGTCTGAAGAGGCAGTTAGTACTAAGTATTCACCCTGAATGTTTTGTGGTAATAGATTCCTCCCTTCGTTCGGAATGACAGAAATAGATTGAGGTGAAAAATATACTGAATTAACAGGGCCATCATGCTTTAATACCGCCAAACAGTTACCTTCCAAATCCCAGATGCGAGCAGTTGAATCTGTTGATGCGCTTACAATATATCGACCGTCTGGTGACCAGTTTATTGTTCCTGGATTTCCGTGAACCAGTAGCCCTTTATGTCCTTTTAATTCTACTTTATTTAAATTTCGAAAATCCCATAATAGTATTAACTGATCACTATATCCGGCTGTAACAATGTAATTTCCATCAGGCGAATACTTTGCTTGAGTCACAGGTCCAGTATGCCCCTCCAATTTCTGATAAAACGGCATTTCTCCGTATCCTGCCATAATCACTTGTTTGGCCAGTGGGGTGGGTTCTATTGCATAAGCTGCTTCGGCTAGTCGAAATGCTAAGGTAGGGTCTTTTTCTAGCTCCATATAGGCTCTTGTTGCTATCATGTTGGCTTTGGCTGTTCTTACTATATCGGTCTTGAGTTTCTCTGAGTTATAGTAGGCTATACTTACTATTATAAGTAACAGCGTGATTGTTATAGTGGCTATTTGTGCTAGTATCTTTTTTCTGTTGACGTTTTGTTTGCTCTTTTTGAGATACTCTTTTATTTCCTGGAAGTGTTGTTCTGCTTTTTCATCCTTGTGGGTTTGTTCTTGTGCTTCTTTCTCACTGTCCCACATATAGCGCTTAAGCCAGATCTTCGGGTCTGCTTTTTGGGGTTTGAACCATTCTTCATTGTAATAGCTCAATGAACCTACACTCATCAAATAGCTCTTCTGGTTATTGTTGTTCTTCCATTTATCTAATTGGCTTCTGAACTCTCTGTACATCTGGACACTGGCATGTTCTTCCCAACTCCAGTCTGATAATCTTTGCCAGTTTCTTATTAAGGCTTCATGAGTTATATCTAATACTGTGTCTTTGGTGATCGTATCTTGTTCAGATTTAAATGGCCTTATTAGTGTGTTGCCCTGTTCTCTGAATTGATCTATCGTCTCAGCTACTTGTTCTGTTGAGTAATTATCTCCTAACATCTCTGTTATCTCTTGCAGGGTCATTAGGTTCCTGATGGCTCTGTTGTCATCTATCTTGGTGAGGCATTTGAAAGTGGTCTCAGATATTTGCTTTGTTTGGTTGTTTGTGGTGCTTTCATTTAGTTCATCTGCATGTATATTCAAGACATTGTGGAGACTGGGGTTGGTGTAGTAGTCTTGCTTTTGTTTAGATTGTTGGTTGAACCATTCTGTAAAGATGGATTGGTCTTCTTTGGGGAGTTCTTCTTTTTTCATCCCTCCTACCATCGCATAATGGATCAAGTCCATCTCTTCTTTTCCTTTATCGGCTGCATGCCATATTCTTAAAAGGCAGTGTTGTAATACAGGCAGTACATCTCTTCCTCCTCTTATATCATTTAACAGTCTTTGGATGAGGCGTTCTGTAATAGAATTACCACTTAGCATTGCTGGTTCTTCTATTACTTGTATAATATCTCTTCTTCTTAGTCTTGTAAGATAGAACTGGCTTTCTACTATTTGTTCGGGGAAACCATTTAGTGCAGAGCATTGGCCCAGATAGTCTGAACGCATTGTACAAACAATGTAAATAGGAAGGTTTTCCTCTCTTGCTATTCTTACTGTTTCCAGTAAGAGGTTGATCATGATCTGCGTAGAGTCGGTTGCTGTGGAGGTTTCTCTGTTGAAGTTCTCTACATTGGTGAAAAACTCTTCAAACTGGTCTACTATGATAAGTAGGTTAGTTGCTTTTTTTCTTTTAACCTTTTTTTCTTCTTCTGAAAGGCCTTTGTGTTCTTCTGATTCTGTGTTGAGATAGAGTTCTGAGTTCTTGTATTCATCCACAAGGGCTGAATAACCTAGTTTTAGGTTCTTGCTCAGGGTTTCATCTTCTGTTTTAAAGTGCGGAGAAAGTACTTTTGCCAAGTTCTCTAATGGGGATCGCTCAGGGCGAAAGCTGGTGATTGTCCATTG
>JAESSM010000029.1 GCA_016764115.1 Bacteroidia bacterium
AAATTATTTGCTTGTAAATGATGGTATATATTGAAGTTCGATAATTGTTTTTGAGTTTGCAGCTTTATTGTTTGGCACAAGCGGACGCTTGCGCCAGTTGATTTAAATCTTGATGTGCTTGATGCGTTGAGATTAAAAGGAATGATATTAGAAGAGCTATATGAAATAAATTAATGCTTTTAAGAAAGAACATACTAGGCGTAGATTGTATCTACGCCTTTATATTAAAAGTTAAATATTTAGGTGTAGTTACAAACTACACCTAGAAACGACTATTCGCAATGTTGTTTTAAATAACCAGCCGCCTCATCATCTCCTAAAATTTTTGCTTCCATAAAGTCCGCACACGCTTTAATACTGTCACCAGTTAAATAAAAGCAAATTCCACGTTGTAAATAATCAAAAGGAGAATTTGATTTTATACACTCAATGGATTTTGTAAAGGCACTTATTGCACCATGATAATCTTTGAAAGATAATTTCTCATATCCTTCCTTGCTAAATAAGTCTTCTATTTCTTGATCGATTTTGACAGCTTTATAATACTCTTCTCTTGCTCGTTCATAGTTACCAGAATCAAAATAAGCGTTACCATTTTGGATATGATTATCAATTTTTACTTTGTTTTCTCGATAGGTATAATACCATAAATACAAAGGAGAGATAAACAATAGAATAAAAATTAAATAACCAAGCTTATGTTTCATGGATAGATTGTCTGTTTGTTTCCTTTGGTTAAGTTCCCTATGCCTTTGTTTGTGTCTTCACAAACGAGAGTTAAGTATTACTTTTGTTCGTTCCCGAATATTCTCAATTGAAAGCAAAATAACTTCATTAGTAGCAGGCAATTCAAACTCCGGTTCAATTTCGTGATCACCAACTGCAGAGATGGCATCTTTTATGGCCAGCCAGCAAGAGAAAGCCAACATTAATGGAGGTTCTGCTACAGCTTTACTTCTTCTGATTGTATTTACAGAATTAGGCATTCCTTCCAATAAGTTTACTCGAAAATCCTTTGGAATATCCTGGACATTGGGAATTTTATAAGTATCCGGAGAATGATTTAATAGATTTCCTTTGTCATCCCACTTTAATTCTTCAGTAGTAACCCAACCCATGCCTTGTATATACCCACCTTCAACTTGACCAATGTCTATCCTTGGATTTAGCGACTCCCCAACATCGTGCAAAATATCAACACGAGTTGTTTGACTATGACCTGTTAAGGTATCTAACATGATTTCTGTTACTGCCATTCCAAAAGCGTAATAATAATATGGATGTCCTTTCCCTTTTTCTCGATCAAAATGAATATCAGGAGTTTTATAGAATCCGGTAGCACTTAAACTTATTTGATTCAAGTACACCGACATTATTGCATCTGCAAAAGCAATTTTTCTATCCCGATTATAATTGTCAATGATCTCATCATTTTCAAAAACAATATTTTCCTCTTTAGTGAGATCATCTCCATTGCTCTTATTAAAATCAGCAGCAACATGCCCGGCAATTCGCTTCTTTAATTTCTCGATTGCATTTTTTACTGCCATTCCGTTCAAGTCAGTTCCTGCTGAAGCCGCAGTCGCAGAAGTATTGGGTACTTTTGATGTAGTTGTAGCATTAACTTTAAAGCGATCAACACTAACACCAAATTCCAAAGCTGCTATTTGCTTTATCTTGGTATAAAGCCCCTGCCCCATTTCTGTGCCTCCATGGTTTACTAGTATGGTTCCGTCCTTGTACACATTTACCAAGGCTCCCGCTTGATTTAAAAATGAAGTCGTGAATGAAATACCAAATTTGACAGGAGTAATTGCCAATCCCTTTTTATAAAATTCATTTTGCTGATTGAACTCATCAATTTCCTTTCTTCTCTTTTCATATTCTGATGATTCAAATAACTGGTCATTAATGATGTGAACTCGATTATGTTCAACAGTCTGTCCATAAGGAGTTACGTTTCTATCCTTTTCTCCATAAAAATTTCTTTTCCTGATCTCAGCCGGATCAACTTTCAGCTTTCTAGCTATTTTATCCAATATGGTTTCCATGACAGCCATTCCTTGCGGACCTCCAAAACCCCTAAAGGCTGTGTTAGAAGGAAGATTGGTTCTCCATGCCCTTCCTATAATTCTCATGTTGGGAATATAATAGGCATTCTCTGCATGCATCATTGCACGCTCTAAAATTGCCATGGAAAGATCTGTAGCATAACCTGCATCAGCATTTTGTTCAACATCAATTGCTGAAACTATACCCTCATCATCATAACCAACTTTATAATTCATCAAAAAACGATGCCGCTTACCGGTTATTTTTTGATCATCATCCCTGAATAATTTGATCTTAACAGGGCGCTTCGTAGCATTTGCCAACAAACAAGCCCAGTTGGTTACATGATTTGCTTGTGTTTCTTTGCCCCCAAAGGCACCTCCCATTCTCCTGCAAATAACTTCCACTTCCATTTTAGGAATATCCAAAACTTCTGAAATCAAAGCCTGAGTTTCCGAAGGGTGCTGTGTAGAACTGAAGGCAGTCATTTCCTTCCCTTCACCGGGAACAGCTAAGCAAACTTGAGTCTCAAGATACCATTGTTCCTGTCCACCAGTTTTTAGAANANCTTCAAAAGTATTTGGTGCNTCTTCTAAAGCCTTTTCTACNTCTCCGCACTCAATTTTTCGTTCAGGTTGAACNANCTCGCCTCTNTNAATTGCATCCTCAATCGTCAGGATTGAATCCAATTCTTCAAATTCNATTTCGATTAATTTTTCGGCTTCAATGGCAATTTCCTCATTCTCTGCAGCTATTAAAAAAATCGCCTGGCCAATAAAATGCACTTCATCCACAGCCAGGACAGGTTCATCATGGATCACAGGACCCATCTGGTTTTCACCCGGAATATCTTTATAATTAAGCACTGCTTCCACTCCATCCAAATCCTGTGCTTTTGATAAATCAAGTGATTTGATCTTCGCATGGGCATAAGGGCTGTAGACGACTCGACCATGCAATAATTGCTCACTTACAAGCATATCATCTATATACACAGCCTCCCCAGTTACGTGGTACGCTGCACTTTCATGCTCAATCTTATTTAATTGATCATTACTCATTGACAACTGATAATTGACAAGTCTCTGTCCAAAATTTTAACAATAAATTTCTCGCCATAACACGCCTTGCATCTGCTCCTGATCTTGCATCGGAAATTGGTGTAAATTCTTCGTCTATCAAATTCATTGCTTCCTCCACATTTTCTCTTGACCATTCCTTTCCGGTCAAATAAGACTCCGCTTTTTTGGCGCTTTTTGTTAAAGCGGCCATCCCACCGTAGGCTAAACAAATCTCTTCAACAATATTTTCGCTATTTGTTTTCAACCTTGCTCCAATGCTAACTGTAGATATATCAAGGTCTTTTCTTTTTGAAATTTTGTATGATTTATAATTAACTCCATCTAATTGTCTTGGTATTCTTATTTCCTTAATGATCTCATTGTCCATCATTTGTGTTTCGTGATAGCCGGTTATAAAGTCATCCATCTTAAATTCTCTTTGACCATCAACACTCGTCAAAACTATAGTAGCATCGTAAGCCATCAATACTGGAGGAGTATCCCCAATCGGTGAAGCCGAAGCTACATTGCCTCCCAATGTTGCTAAATTTCTGATCTGTACAGAGCCAAAGACAGCCAACATATCATACATCGCAGGGAAATTTTGTTGACTAACAGTTTTGACATCCTCCAAGCTCACTCCCGCACCAAAGGTTATGTGTTCATCTTCTTCAATAATTTGATTCAAATCAACAACCATTGAAAGATCAATGATCTTCTCCAACAATTGATTTTGTTTGGTAACTTTTAGTGCGATATCTGTCGCGCCATTGATAACTATTGCATCGGGGTGATCACTTTTCAACTGAACCGCCTCTTGAATTGTTGCCGGTAAAAAGTATTCTTGAATAGAAGTTTTAATGCTGATCTGATTAGAGCAATCAATTTTTGATATCAATTCAACCACTTTTGATTCTGACACTGTGATATCATCTTTTCCGTTATGTACACAAGATTTTGCAGCAGCTTCAACAATTGAACGATAACCGGTACACCTGCAAAGATTCCCGGTTAAAGCATCATCAATAATTTCACGAGATGGTTCATTGTGGTTTTTATATAAAGCAAAAAGCGATGTAATAAATCCGGGAGTACAATACCCACATTGGCTGCCATCGGTATCGACCATAGCCTGCTGCACTACATGCATATTATCCGAATTACCTATACATTCAACTGTAATTAGCTGTTTTCCATGAATCATGGGTAGAAAGATCAAACAAGAATCAACAGCCTTATAACTAATTTTTCCATCTTTCAATTCTCCCAAGACAGTTGTACATGCTCCACAATCTCCTTCAGCACAACCTTCCTTAACTCCTTTATGATTGGGTAATTCCCTTAAATAATTTAGAACTGTAGTAGTTGGCTTAATATCATGAAAATCAATTTCAACGATTTTGCCATCAAGAATAAAAGAAATGGTGGAGTTCTTATTGCTCATCTTTTATGGGAAGGTATATCAAAAATATTGTATTGTCATCCTGAATGAAATGAAGGATCTATTAACACAGTCGCGATTTAGAAACAAGATTCTTCACTATGTTCAGAATGACAGGGACCTTTGGTGCTTTTGATACTCACTTTTCAATATAAATTAACCGATAGTAAATATATAGAAAAATTACCTTAAAAGAAGTACAAAGGGTCACGGAAACCTTTCTATAGTTTATTCCTTATATCAATCAACTTGGCTAGTATGGCTATAGCAATTTCTTCAGGAGATTGAACCTTTATGCTCACACCCATAGGCCAATCTATGTTTTTCATCTCTTTTGCGGATAAAATATTTCCAGCTTTAAATGTTTTTTTAGCAACTTCAACTTTCCGCTCACTTCCGATCATGCCTAAATAAGCATGAGGCTGTTTCGCGCAATATGAAACAATCTCTCTATCATAAGCATGATTGTGGGTAATGACACAAACAAAGGTATTCTTATCAAAGTCCAGTTCCTTAGTTGCTCTTTTATGCTTTTTGTTGATGAGACTACATCCTTTTATTTTGAGATTGTCAAATGCATCATCACGTTCATCTACTAATGTAACTCCAAAGTCAAGCTCTGAAGAGAATTTTGCCAGTGCCTTCCCAATATGGCCTGCTCCGAAAATGTAAAGTTTTTTCTTATTCACAATTGGTTCGATAAATATTTCAACTGTTCCACCACAGCACATGCCATGATCATGTACCAAAGCATGACTAAATATTGCAGGCTTTTTTTTTTGAATTACTGTTAACGCATTTTCAATTACTTTTTTCTCAAGGCTTCCACCTCCAATGGTTCCGAATATTTTTCCAGAATCACAAACGATCATTTTAGCTCCTGCTTTTTGTGGTGTGGAGCCCTTCGTGTTCACAACCGTACACAACACTGCTAGTTGTGTGGAATTTTCAATTTCAGATATTTTTTCAAAGATACTCTGCATAGCAACCAATTTTAAAATTAGTAATTATTGAAGAACTTTAAAATTGAAGTTCGAAATTATGCTGCTTATTGTTAAATTTGGGTTTGATTAAGTGCTATAAGTATGTCCACAACAAAACTACAGGATAAATTTGGAAGAATACATGATTATTTGCGCATTTCATTAACTGAAAAGTGCAATTTACGATGCAGTTATTGTATGCCTGAGGAAGGTGTTCAATTATCTCCTCGTGATTCAATTTTATCAGCTCAAGAAATTTATGACATCGCAAATATTTTCATTGGATTAGGAATAAACAAGATCAGATTAACTGGTGGTGAACCTCTGATCAGAAAAGATTTTAAAGATATCATCAAGGCACTTAGCACATTGCCCATTAAACTTACAATGACCACCAATGCCTTGTTAGTTGATAAATTTATTGACGACTTAAAAAAATGCGGTATTACTTCACTTAATGTGAGTTTAGATACTTTAAATCCTGCTAAATTTCAACAAATTACTAAAAGGGATAAGTTCCAACAAACAATTGACAATATCAACCTGCTGATCAAAAACGGATTTCATGTAAAGATCAATGTAGTTTTAATGAAGGGTTTCAATGAAAATGAGATCCTGGATTTTGTGAATTGGACTAAAAAGGACAACATTCATATTCGATTCATTGAATTTATGCCCTTTGATGGAAATAAATGGGAATGGAACAGAATAATTTCTCTTAAAGAAATTTTAGATATGATCGATGCCCAACATAAGGTTATAAAGCTACTTGACGGTAAAAACTCAACTTCAAAAGCGTATCAAGTTCTAGGATATAACGGAACATTTGCTGTCATTAGTTCTATGACCAACCACTTTTGTGGATCGTGCAATAGGTTAAGGTTAACAGCCAATGGCAAGATGAAGAATTGTTTGTTTTCCAATGAGGAAGTCGATCTGCTCACACCTTTCAGAAATGAAAAAGACATTACCCCTTTGATCCAGAATTGTTTGATAAAGAAAAACTCCAAACATGGTGGTATAAAAGAACTTTCCAAACTAAATTACGATGATCCATTGATGTCACAGAGAAGCATGATAACTATAGGAGGATAAAAGTTTTGAGTGAGGAGTAATGAGTTATGTGTCCATTATAATATCTTAATTCTTCGATCTTTGAAATCTTTAAATTTTAAAATCATTCAATTTTAAATCAACCAATGTCTGTCGGAGGACTCACTTCTATAAAATACACATGGAAAGTTGCCAAAAAAGTTGGCATTTTTAAATTTTATAAATCCCTCTCTTCTAAAAATACTTGCAAGACCTGCGCCTACGGAATGGGTGGTCAAAAAGGCGGAATGGTAAATGAAGCCGGTACTATATTGGAATTTTGCAAAAAAAGTGTTCAAGCGCAGCTAACTGACTTGCAAGGTGAGATCCCTTTGTCCTTTTTAGAAAAGAATAGTATTAGCGATCTGAAAAAGTTAAGTGGAAGGGAATTGGAAAAACTTGGACGGTTCAACCACCCTCTTTATAAAGACAAAAATGACGCCCATTATAAACCCATTTCTTGGGATGATGCCCTCAGCAAGATCATTAACAAACTAAAAGAAACTACTCCTGATCGCTCGTTCTATTACAGTTCCGGCCGTTCATCTAACGAAGCAGCGTTTATTCTCCAATTGTTTGCCCGAATATATGGCACCAACAATATCAATAACTGCTCCTATTTTTGTCACCAGGCAAGTGGAGTTGGTATTAATTCGACAATTGGTACAGGGACTGCCACTATTCAGCTTTCAGACCTCAAAAAAACCGACCTGATATTCGTGATCGGTGCAAATCCTGCATCCAACCATCCCCGGTTTGTAACTGAGTTAATGCATTGCCGAAGACGAGGAGGAAAAGTGATCATTATTAATCCCGCCAAAGAAGCTGGTTTGGTAAAATTCACAGTTCCAAGTGATGTTCGATCAATGTTATCAGGAGGCTCCGCAATAGCCTCTGAATACATCCAGCCAAATATTGGTGGAGATATCGCTTTATTAAAAGGAATTGCAAAGATCATTATCGAACAAGATAAATATGACAACGATTTTATCAATAACTACACCAATGGATTTGAAGATCATAAAAACGATATTGTCAGTTCATCCTGGGAAGAAATAGTTGAGAATTCAGGAATCTCAAAAGTAGAAATTGAAAAGATTGCCAACATCTACATTCATTCAAAAAACACAGTATTTGCATGGGCGATGGGCATTACTCATCACGACCATGGAGTTGAAAATGTAGAAGCAATTGTAAATCTTGCACTTTTAAGAGGCATGATAGGACGACATTATGCGGGCTTACTTCCACTTCGAGGTCATAGCAATGTTCAGGGAATAGGTTCAGTAGGTGTCACTCCAGCCTTAAAAGAGAAAGTTTTCAATAACATTGAATCTCAATTAGGCATAAAATTACCTACCCAGACGGGTATGGATACCATGGCTTGCATACATGCTGCACAAAAAGGAGAAATTGATTTTGCATTCTTACTTGGAGGTAACCTTTATAGTGCGAATCCCGACCATAAATATGTAGAAGATGCTTTTAATAAAATACAATTTAAGGTTTATGTAAGTACTACAATGAATGCAGGCCATGTAAATGGTGTTAATCAGGAAGCATTAATTCTTCCCTGTGCTGCAAGGGATGAAGAAAAGCAACCTACTACACAAGAATCCATGTTTAATTTTATCAGGATGAGTGATGGTGGAATTGTGAGACTTAATAATGTTAGATCGGAAGTAGATATTATCAGTGATATTGCCATCGGTGTAATAGAAGAAGAAAAGGTAAATTTTAAAGAGTTTAAGAATCACCAAAACATCAGGAAAAGTATAGGAGCAATTATCCCGGGGTTTTACAAACTAAAAGATATTGACGAAACAAAGGAGGAGTTTCAAATAGAAGGAAGGACTTTCCACAAACCTGAATTCGCTACTGCTGATAAAAAAGCCAATTTTAAAGTGATTTCAATTCCAAAGTTAAAAGGAAATTCGGATAGTTTTAGAATGATGACGGTAAGAAGCGAAGGGCAATTCAATACCATTGTTTATGAAAATACTGATATATTTAGAGGTCAAATTGAACGCTGGATCGTAATGATGAACAAGGATGATATCAAAGATCTAGGCTTGCAAGAGAACGACATTGTCTCATTAAAAAATGAAACAGGATCTATGTCGGGTGTAAAAGTTAGGGAATTTGATATTAAGAAAGGAAACATATTAACCTATTTTCCTGAAAGCAACGTATTGATACCTACTAAAACTGATGAAAGAAGTAAAACACCTTCTTTTAAATCAGTTGAAGTAAAAATCATTTTGAAATAACTCCACGTCCAATTAAATGAAGTCTACAATATCATTCAGGATAATTCTCTTGGTATGTTTATCACTAAACATATCTGCACAAAATAATTTTTATCTACAACCCTCAATTGGTATGGGGTTGGCTTTCACTAAAATACATTATAACATTGGTGATGACGAAAACTTAAAAGCAAGACCCGGGTTTTCTTCATCCTTTTCTTTACTCTTCCAATATGAAAGAAAAAAGAAGCATTCATTTGAAACAGGGATTCAAGGAGTTTTCAGACAACACCGCGGTATTTATCCAGAAAAGCTATTTACAACTCCAATATTAACAAACAGATATTTTTCTGAATGGCTTAACACCGTAAGAATACCAATAAATTACCTTTATAAAAAAAACATTTCAAAAAAAAACAAGCTCACTTTTTTGTATGGTGGGTTAGGGTTTGGCATTGATTTTCTTTCAAGCTATTCCGGCAGGTCAGGCCATGGTATTATTATTAGAGATGATAGCACTCTTTCTGAATATACGACTTTTAATTATGAAACTAAAATCAAATTATTACCAAGTTTGTCAACTATTATTGGATTAGAAAAAACTTTTAGAAATTCTTCCAGGTTAAATCTTCGTTTTGAATATACACACGGACTAAAATATGCGTTAACCGGGAAATTTAGGTATTGGCAAGGACAAGAACGTGACTTTTCTGATCCAGATCCATTTCCTGGAATAGCCCCAACAGAAGAATACGATATAAGCATTAAAGGTACATATGCCATTATTCATCTCGGTTATATGTTCAGTTTTAAAAGACCTGACACATTAAAACAATATCGAACTAAGAAATTAGAGTATATCACTAATGACCCAAAAGATGCAAAACGTACCATGTTATATAATTTCACTCACTATAAACTCAACCTGAATCACAATTATTCATTAAGCAATGCTATACATACAGCAGGGCTTGGTCAGGTTAGATCTTTTCCTGCTCCAGGAATTGCAATAGGCTTTGGGCCGGTTTTATATTTTCTTCCGCAATATGGCATTTCACCATATATCAACCTAGGCCTTATGAGTACAGGAATATACTCGGATGCGGATTATTTTGCTGATGAATCAATTTCGACATCAGATAATTACGAGATCATAAGCAATGTACTCATTGAGTTTGGATTAAATACATTACATGCATTTCCTATTACTCAAAACAAATCAATTTATACCGAAATAGGCGGTTCCGCTATATTCTATGGAAGATATGGCATGAGTAGTAGCTATTCATTTTTTGACCAAAACCGGGTTATCCAAAGAATTTTCCGAATAAGGGTCGATCATGGGATTATCAGTCCAGCATATTTTATCAATATCGGTTCCGGGCTAAAGAAGGAAATCAAAAATAAAAATTATTGGTTGCTAGGCGTACATTATTCTCAAGGTTTTCAACCTATTTTAACCGGAACTTTTGAGTTCTTTAGAGATAATATGCCTATAGGCCAAGGGATTTATGAGAGCAATGGCTCTAACTACTCAATTAAACTGAGTTATATTTTTGCAAGATCTAAAAAATTGAAAAAACAAATTCTTAAATTTGAAAATGCAAAATAATCATCATTAGAACTTTGAGCATAAAAATCTACAATATCATCCCTCCTCTGATCAGCACGGGAAGTACTTACCTGTTTACTACGGATAGTGGTATAGAATATGAAGTTCGTTTTGGGAGAGAAAAACAGTCTCTACTTTCTGCCATTATTGCGTTTGGAGTTTTAAATGATGAATTTGAAGGTGATGAATATGTTGAAACCAATAAAGGTGAGATCTTCCGGGTAATGGCAACGGTCATTGAGATCATTGAACTCTACATCAAAGAGCATCCGAATACCAGGACATTCAAATTCACTGCCATGACAAGAAGTGATGAAGATGATGCTCTAACATCCAAACGAATGAGACTTTACAGCAGATACGTTGAGTATTTTAATTATTTAGGATGGAATGTGGATATAAGCAAAAATAATGTGCTAATGTCAAGGACACGTTCCTGAATCCATGATAAAAAAAGATAGGAAAGGCATACATGAGCTGTATTCAATTGACCCAATAGAGGCAGATAAATTACTTTGGGGAAGAGAGACTGATAGTTCGCGGAGGGGGTTTTTGAAGAAAACTGCCCTTGCAACAATGGGCACTTTTCTTGGTGCAGAAATTGCTTTTGCAAATACAATGCCTGCGGGATTGATTCCGGCTTCGTTAATTTCTGATGAACCATTTCTTATTCCCGGTAAACATGCTGGCTTAGTTATTCTTAACGACAAACCTATTAATGCTGAAACACCACCACATCTACTAAACGATATCATTACTCCAGCAGATAAATTGTTTGTTAGAAACAATGGATTAGTACCCGAAAATATTGATGTCAACAACTGGATCTTGACAATTGAAGGGGAATCTGCAAAAGAAAAAAAGACATTCACATTAGAAGAATTAAAATCTAATTTCAAACATTATACCTATCAATTAACATTGGAATGTGGAGGTAATGGACGAAACGAATTCAACCCTCCAGCTAAAGGAAATCAATGGTCATTAGGAGCAGTTGGATGCCCAGAATGGACAGGAGCCAGATTGAAAGATGTACTGCAAAGCATTGGCGTTAAAGATGATGCTGTTTATATCGGATATTATGGTAAAGACATCCACTTAAGTCAAAATCCTGATAAAGTCGTTATTTCAAGAGGTGTTCCCGTAAAAAAGGCTATGGAAGATGAATCGCTAATTGCATGGTCGATGAACAATGAAGAAATTCCTGTAATGAATGGGTACCCGCTTAGACTAATTTTTGGGGGATGGCCGGGGTCTACTTCTGGTAAATGGCTGCATAAAATTGTTATTCGAAATAAAATTCATGATGGCCCTAAAATGGAGGGAGCATCATACAGAGTTCCTTGCAATTTCGTATCTCCTGGTAGTGAGATTGACAATGAAGATATGTGCATCATTGAATCAATGCCTGTAAAATCGCTAATAACTTATCCAAAATCAGGAGCAGTGATTAATGACGGTACATTTCTAAAAGTAAATGGTCATGCATGGGCAGGAGATTATAAAGTTTCAGAAATGCAAATTTCTATTGATTTTGGTTCCACATGGCAAAAATGTGAGCTTAAATCACCAAAGAACAGGCATGCATGGCAGCAGTGGAACGCTAATGTGAATTTTCCTAAAAAAGGATATTACGAGGTATGGGCTAGAGCAACTGATAGTAACAGAAAATCTCAACCAATGGTGGTACCTGGATGGAATCCAAAAGGTTATCTAAACAATGCATGTCATAGAATTGCCGTTAAAGTTGTATAAATGGGTGAAAGGAAATACAACTTAACTGATGAAGAAAAAAGTAAAGTAAAATCCCTCGTTTCATTTACCAGTTACTTTTTGTTTTCCTGTTTAGCAATTATAAGCATCGTCACTTACATCATGTTATGGTATGTCCCTGAGATTAATACTGCAACTAATGATCAAATTGTTGAAGATAAAGTAGAAAATGGCATAGATTTGTCTACCGGATTGATTGCTGATGAAGGTTACAAAATGGTTAAACAACAATGTATTTCTTGTCATTCAAGTAAATTGATCATTCAAAACAGAGCAACTAAAGAAGGCTGGACAAACATAATTCAGTGGATGCAGGAAACACAAAACCTTTGGGATCTTGGAAAAAATGAAGAGATTATTGTAAATTATTTGGCTAAAAACTATGCTCCTGATGAACAAGGCAGAAGAAAACCCCTCGAAAATATAGATTGGTATGTGCTTAAACAATAGCCTACTTTCTTCAATAATTATTTCTTTCCTGATTATTTCGTCTTGTACTAACATCAATAATGATCAGGATTCTGTTCTCCAAGATAGCATTGGGCAAAAAGAAATTATTAAGGATACCATTCCTGAAAAGCTGCCTATTCACCTTCAAAAAAAGGTAAATAAGATTGATGCATTTTTTCAAAATAAATTCAACCACAAAGTATTTAACGGCAATATTCTATTTGCTGAAAATGATAAAGTACTTATCAAAAAGTGCTATGGTTATTCCCACCTTAGAAAAAAAACACCGCTCCATCTCAGTTCTATTTTTCAACTCGCTTCTGTTTCTAAACCACTAACTGCAACAGCGATATTACTTTTATACGACAGAGGAGAACTTGATCTGGAAGATGATATAAAAAAGTATTTCCCCGATTTCCCATATGAAAATATTACTATTCATCT
>JAESSM010000168.1 GCA_016764115.1 Bacteroidia bacterium
TAAAGAATAACTTTCAATGGCATGGCCAATAGTGTGCCCGAAATTCAGAGCTTTTCTTAACCCCTTTTTTTTCATAAGGATCAGCAAGAATGATCTGTTTCTTTATCTTAATGGATTCAGAAATGAGTGGTTCAAGATTTTTAGATTTTAAAATATCGGTATCCTGAATATCATCCCAGTAATCTTCATCAGAAATAAGCCCATGTTTAATGATCTCTGCAAAACCGGATAGGACTTGCCTATTGTTAAGACTCTTTAAAAAATTTGTGGAAATAAAAATTCCTGAAGGATTTGAAAACAAGCCTATTTGATTTTTTATGACTTGAAGATCAATACCCAATTTACCGCCAATTGATGCATCAACTTGTGCAAGAAGCGTTGTTGGAATATTAATAAAATCCATTCCTCTTTTGAAAGTTGCGGCAGCAAATCCCCCGATATCACAAATTACACCTCCACCAATATTTAACAGAGCAGAATGGCGATCAGCACCATACTTTGTTAGTTCTTCCCAAATGGTAGAACAGGTTTCAATGTTCTTATTTTGCTCACCACTAGGAATTTCAATGATATCACATCCAACTAAAATATCAGTTGCTTCATGAATAATCGGCACACAGTTGGTAAGGGTGTTTTCATCAACTAGTGCAAATAATTTTGAATAGTTTTGCTCCTTGATAAAAGAACTAAGATTATCAAATACGTCTGTACCTATATAAATGGGATAATCTAATGAGTGAATTTTCACTTTTTACTTTACTTTAATACTTAATAACTCTTCAAGTTCTTTTTCATTCGAGTTCATCACTTCATTTTGAAGTCTTATGGACTCTCTATGTATGATCTTAAACAGACCTAATATACTATCGTCAGATAAATTTTTACTTGACCCAATATCCAGGGCGTTATTGATAATTTGATTCCATCTTTCTTGTTGCAAAATAGTAATATTATTAAGCTTTTTATGATGGGCAATTTCATTTACTATTTTCATTCTTTCAGATAAATTATCCAAAATATCTGCATCAATGCTGTCTATAACTTTTCTTAAACGTTCAAGTTGTGAATTAAGTTCTGGGTTATCCGTTGATGTTTTCCGATATATCAGGTTGCTTAAGAGTTTTTCAAGACTTGATGGAGTTAATTGTTGTTGAGAATCGCTTAGTGCTTTTGTTGGATCAATATGGCTTTCGATCATAAGACCGTCAAAAGCTAAGTCCATGGCTTTTTGTGAAATGGATTGAATGGATTTTCTGTTTCCACAAATATGGCTTGGGTCACATATTATTGATAATTTTGGAAATGTTCTTTTGAGTTCCAGTGGGATATCCCAGTTGGGTTTATTTCTGAATTCCGAATATTCATAAGTAGAGAATCCTCTATGTATCGCAACCAGTTTGGTTATTCCTACCTGATTTAATCTCTCCAATGCACCGATCCACAATTCAAGGTCTGGGTTGATAGGGTTTTTTACAAAAACTGGAATATCTGTGCCTCTTAAAGCCTCAGCAATTTCTTGAACAGCAAATGGATTAACAGTAGTTCTGGCCCCAATCCATATAAAATCAATGTTATTTTGTAAACATTCTTTAACATGATTTTCGTTAGCAACTTCAACCGCAACGGGGATGCCAGTGAGTTTTTTTGCTGTTTGAAGCCATTTTAAACCTTTGCTGCCTACACCTTCAAATGCATTGGGCCGGGTTCTGGGTTTCCATATCCCTGCTCTTAGAATGTCAATGCCCGGCTTTGATAAAGCCATAGCGGTTTCTACCACCTGTTTTTCAGATTCTGCACTACAGGGACCGGAGATGGTTAATGGGGAACTAAAATCAAACCCCCAAGTATTAATATTTGTTATTTGTAAATTGGTTGACATTTAAGAGTTTACAAAGGCATTTACTCTAATTTTTGACTAAGTTATTACTTTTTTTTCTATATTGAAAGACTCTTTACGAATCTGGTTTTCTGATAATTTGAATGATTATGAAATTAACAATTCTTACTGCCAGTATCTTTCTTTGGGTAAATGCATTTGCTCAAACCAATATTATTTCTACTAATAGTATTGCAGAAGATATATTGCTGGGAAATTACACTCCCAATGATTATGAACCATCTCAATTAATAACCAATCCAAAGGAGATTGCAAATGGAATTATGGGTGATGTTTCACCAGATTCATTAAAGAGTTATTTAGTAAAACTCGGATCTTTTTACAACCGAAATACAGGATCAGATACAAGTTCAAGTTCTATTGGAATTGGTGCAGCAAGAAGATGGGTATATTCCAAGTTTAAACAATTTGGTGACCAAAATGAGAGCAGGTTATTACCATCGTATCTGCAATTTGACAAGACAATTTGTAATGTTAATCAGCACAGAAATATTTTTGCTGTATTACCTGGAAGTGATGTGAATAATCATGAAGTAATCATTGTTGAAGCACATATGGATAGTCGTTGTGAAGATGGATGTGATTCTTTATGTCAGGCAGAAGGCATTGATGATAATGGGACTGGAACTGCTCTTGTAATAGAACTGTCGAGAGTTATGAGCAAGTACTATTTGAAGAATACAGTGGTATTCTTAGTGACAATTGGAGAAGAACAAGGATTANATGGAGCNGANGCTTTTGCNGATTATTGTTACAGTAANGGGGTAGGNGTAAAGGCAGTATTGAATAATGATATTGTTGGAGGCATTACTTGTGGCGAAACTTCTTCTCCGCCAAGTTGTTCNCCAGANGGACATGTAGACAGCACGCAGTTGCGAATTTTTTCAAATGGGAAGATATATTCGATCAATAAAGGGTTAGCTCGTTTCATGAAAATGCAATATCAGCATGAGGTGGAGCACAAAGCTAAAGTCCCGATGACAATTAGCTTGATGGATGGTGAAGACCGGGAAGGCAGAGGAGGAGATCATATACCATTTGGTAATTTAGGTTACCGAGCCATTAGGTTTACGTCTGCTAATGAGCATGGAAATGGAAACCCCAGTGGTGGTGCTTATAAGGATAGACAACATTCCACAAGGGATGTGTTAGGAATAGATACTGACAATGATGGCGTAATTGATAGTTTCTTTGTGGATTTTAACTATTTAAAAAGAAATACAGTGATCAATGGCGTTGGAATTGCTATGGCAGCAATAGGCCCCAAAATGCCTGATGTAGATTTTATCAATAGCACTAACGGTATAACCGTGGATATTCTAACCGAAACTCAATATATGAAATACAAAGTAGGTATCAGAACAGATAAAAATGATTTTGATGTGGTTTATACCTTTAGAGATGCATTATCTCATAATATTCCATCCATAGAGATAGATTCAACTTATTATATCAGTATCGCCTCAGTTGATTCAGATGGTATTGAAAGCTTGTTTACAAAAGAAAAGCGATTTGTGGCAGACGGTACAGGATCAACAACTTATATTTTTGATGGCTCTATGAACAAAATTGGACACAATGTTTCTTTGTTGCAGAATAGACCCAATCCGTACAATCAATCAACAACATTTGAAGTTATTGTAAATGAGCCGTTTTACTATGATGAAGCCTACATTGAAATAACTGATGTATTGGGTAAAATTGTAGATCGAGTGGATATAGATTTGTCCCAAACAAATAATTCTTTAGAGTATTTTCCTTTGAATTTTCAGCCTGCAATTTATAATTTTGGCCTCATTATTAATTCCCAATTGATAAGGACCAATAGGATGGTGTTCTCTAAATAAATGGCTGAAACGGTTTCTTTTGATAATACGACAATTGCTTTTTCTGATAAATCTAATTTGGGTTTAAGGCAAAGTTATTGGATGTTCAAACTAATGAGCAACCATGGACTGGTTAGTTTTAGTCAAAAAGCTGCTTTATTGGCTATTAATTTAGGTTTACCAATACATTGGATCATTAAGGCTACTATTTTTAAACAGTTCTGTGGAGGTGAGTCCATTGAGGGTTGTGAGAGTACAGTAAAAAAACTAAGTAAATATAATATTGGAGCAATTTTAGATTATTCTGTGGAGGGTAACAATACCGATGAAGCTTTTGATGAAGCCTTGAAAGAGAAATTAAATAGCATCAGGAATGCAAAAAGTAATAAAGATGTTCCTTTTTCTGTTATCAAAGTTACAGGGATTGCAAGGTTCGAGCTTTTAGCAAAAGTGAGCGCAAAAGATGAATTGACTACAGAGGAGCAGAATGAATTTAATAAAGGGTTAGAAAGGCTGGACCAGTTTTGCAAATTGGGATTTACATTTGATGTGCGTGTTTTTATTGATGCTGAAGAAAGCTGGATACAGGATGCTATTGATGGAATGGCCTTGCAAATGATGGAAAGGTATAACAAAGAAAAACCTATAGTTTATAATACCTTGCAAATGTATCGCCACGACAGGCTTGCATATTTAAAAAAGTCGCTGGAGTTTTGCAGAGAAAGAAATTTGAAACTCGGGATTAAAATTGTAAGAGGGGCATACATGGAACAGGAAAAGGAAAGGGCTGAGCAAAACGGTTACGATTCCCCAATTCAGACTTCAAAAGAAAATACAGATAAAGATTACGATGAGGCAATTGAATACTGTATCAAGAATATTGCGGATATTGGTTTGTGTGCAGCCACTCATAATGAGCAAAGTTGTTATAAATTAATAAGTCTAATTTCAGAGAATGGCTTAGACAAGTCAAACCCTGACATATATTTTGGCCAGCTATATGGTATGAGCGACCAGATTACCTTTAATTTAGCCTACTCGGGATATAATGTTGCTAAGTATCTCCCTTATGGACCTATCAAAAAAGTATTACCTTATCTTATTAGAAGAGCGCAAGAAAACACTTCTATTGCAGGACAAATGAGCAGGGAGTTGAGTTTGATTATGGCCGAGAAGAAACGTAGAGCTCAGTAAAAAGTTGAATTATTTAGTATTCTTCATAATAGATCAAATCCACTCGAACAGGTGACAATTCAGCAATTTCTTCTATCCACATTTTCATAATATCATCACTTTCTTTGCAGTAAAATTTGACAATAACTTCCTTGTCTTGTTTAGAGATGTTTTCCAGATTTATCAATAATTCCAGAAGTTCTTTTCCGCTCGAAGTGTTGATATAGTCTAATATTAACCTGAGTTCTGTAAGGGCATTTGGGTCTTCTGCGTATTCATTAAACCAATCCCTTATTTGATGATAAAAAGTTTGGGCATCTTCCGGTAAAGAACGACCCTTTATCTCAAATTTATTTTGATCCTTATCAAGTAAAACTGAAGGAGATTCTTGTGTGGCTTCAAGTTCAAATCTTTGGGGCATGTAGTTACTTGTTTACCTTTACATGGGTTGAATATAGTGAAATTTTGTCATCAATTTGAGAAAACTCGAAAGAAAATTGATCGGAATAATCCTTGAATATTTTTATAAGTCCTAGGCCAGCGCCACCTTTACTTGTATCTTTTTTTCTGATAGTTTCTTTGAAAAGGGACTGTAATTCATCTCTGCTTTTAGCTTGCAATGTTTCTACCTTAGCTCTTAGTTCATCTTCATCATTTTTCTTAATGTAATTTGCACAATTAATAAAGTAATGTTCATCTGTTGAGCCAATATTGAAAATTCCTTCAGCATATTGATCAATCTCTGAGTACCCATGTCTATATATATTTTGAAGCAATTCTACCAGTAACATGAAAACTTTCTTATCAATACTTGATTGACCAGAGGATTCAGTAAATCTATTTTCAATCATGTTTAATATCGGCAGAACAGATTCTTGCGAGAAATTTCCCTTATATATCATAGATATATTGCCTTCTTCCATCATTTTGTATAGTGCAATAGAAGCACTCAAAGGAACTTGAATAGCATTAGCTTCAGATTCTTTACTCTTTTGACTATCTAGTTTTAACTGAAAAAAGAAAATATTTTTATCATCACCTTCACTAGTGAATTGATAATCTAATTTCTGCCCTGTTTTGCGGGCCATATCAATAAACCCTAATCCGGCACCACCAGAATCGGATAATTCAGTAGTTAACAATGATTCCTTGTATAACGATTTGATCTCTTCAGGTGATAGGTTATTGATCTCTTCAATTTTTTCAGTTATGATCTTAACGTTCTCTTTCTTAGTGTAGTTGGCAGATGATATATAAATACTATCGCCAATATTCCGCGTTGCAAATAATCCCTTAATTCCATGGTGATCTTCATCAATATCTTTTTCTCCGTGCCTAATGATGTTTTGAAAAGACTCTATCATTAGATAGGAGATCTTTTTCTTTGCGCGTTTCAGATCTTTGGTTTCATCCAAATTGAACTCACTGAGTGATATTAATTGGTTAGTTAGGTCGTCATTAAATTCATCGTGAATGATCAAACTTAACCTGTCATTTTTTAATAGATCATGAATGTGGTGAATAGTATGTACTTTTTTCGGCCGTTTGGATTTGGGTTCGTTTTTACTTTCAGTTGGAGGTTTTTTTGATTCAATACCATTAAACCTAATACCGATCATTATTATATCATCGGTTTGCTCAAAATCGCCTCTCCAATTTTCCAATGTATCACCTATGGTTTTCTCCTGTGCTTCCATTCCCTTTTCCTGTACATCCAATAAAGTACCCTTCAATCTTCTCGACATGAACTTTTTATTATGCTTGCCTCCAAATTGATCTACGCAACCATCAGAGAAGATATAAATGATATCATTCTCTTTCATCTCTAATTTGTGATTGGTAAAAGTTCTTACTTCTTCTTTTTGGTAGCCTCCAATTGAGTAGCGATCTCCTTTTACTTCTTTTAATTCACCATCTCTTAAAATTAAAAGCGGGCGGAAAGCTCCGGCAAATTGTACTTCTCTTTTGGCGTATTTTATGGCACAAAGCCCAATGTCCATTCCGTCTTTGGTGTTGGAGTCTTCATCTGTTTGTTTTAAAGCTGTTAACACTCCAACGTGTAATTGCTCCAATATTTTTGCGGGTTCAGTTTGCCTGTTTTCGATTACAATTTGATTCAGGAGGTCATTTCCTATCATGCTCATAAACGCACCTGGTACGCCGTGTCCTGTGCAATCCACTGCCGCGATAATAGCAATATCCTCATCATCTACAGTTATTTTAGAGAACCAGTAAAAATCGCCACTAACAATATCTTTAGGTTTGTAAAGAATAAAAGAATTCGGTAGAGCTTCATAAATTGCTTCAGTTCTTGGCAATATCGCTTCCTGAATTCTTTTGGCATACTTGATACTATCAATAATGTCTTTGTTCTTTTGTGCTAGCTCAGCGTTTTTGTCTTTTAGTTCTACTGTTCTTTCCTCTACTTTGGCTTCAAGTATTCTTTTTGCTTCCTGTAATTTTTTTAACCGGATCTTAATAAACATTGAGATACTCACTACAGAAGAGATAACACAAATGAGATAGAACCACCAGGTTCTCCAGAATGGTGGGGTTATTGTGAAAGTGTAAGTGGTAGGTCCTTTATTCCATAACCCTTCATTGTTACAGGCAATTACTTTAAATGTATATTCTCCTTCTGATAAGTTAGAGTAGGTAATAAATGTTTCTTTGGTTACGGGAGACCAATCATTGTCAAATCCTTCTAATTTATATCTGTATCTTACTTTTTCAGGATTAGTCATGCTAATGCCGATAAAGTCAAACGTCAGGTGATTTTTATTATACTCGAGTGTGACAAATTGCGGCATCAAAGTATCTCTGAAAAACAACCTGTATCGAGTAATATGGGTAAGGGGTTCCGTAGTATTGGTAACATCTTCGGTAGGATCATACTGGATAGCTCCCCCGACTGTTCCAAACCACAAATTGCTCTCATTGTCCTTACAAACTGCATTTAGAGCTGCTTCTGTTCCAATTAAGCCTTCTGCTTTGTCGTAGTGTTTAACAATCACTTTCTCATTTCTCATAAATTCAAGATAATCGAATTTATCTAGTCCTTTACTGCTGCCAATCCATAGGGTCGAATCATTGTCAAAAACCAAAAGGTAAATGTCGTCTGAACTGAGTCCTGTATTCGTAGTTATATTTGAGAAATAAGTAGTGTCATGTTGAGGCTCTCCATCTTTAATATATTGAGCTACTTTGAAAATGGATAGACCTCCATTAGTTCCTAACCATAAGTTACCTCGGGAATCCTCAAGAATGGAACGGACCAAATTATTGCCCAGCCCATTTGCTGAAGTTAACGTCTTGAATTGTGCATTACTTAATTCATTAATATTTAAATACGAAATGCCTCCTCCTTTGGTGCCAAACCAAATTAGGCCTCTGCTATCCTCCTTGATCGTATACAGGAAATTTTGCTGTAATCCATTTTCAGTACTATAGTTTTCAAAAACGTATTTGTTATTTTCATCTTTATAAAGTCTGGATGCACCGGATGCTGTAGCAAACCAAATATTAGCTTTAGAATCTTCATAAATACTGAGCACTGTATTACTTGAAAGTCCATCATCAGTGGAAAAATATTGGATGTTACTCTTGTTGTTACGATCTAAAATTCCGGATAAATTACCAGACTTAGTAGGGGTATATTTTGTAATACCTTTTCTGAAATTAGCTATCCAAATATTACCATTTTTGTCTTCCAGTAATGGATAAGTATGATCATTTAACAGTCCATTTTCTTTAGTAATGTTGTAAACGAACCCTGTAGGTGTAACAGTATGAGGATCAATAGCATCGGTGATATTAAGGCTTTTTTTATTGGAATTAGGAACAAAGTAGGTAATCCCTCCTCCAAAAGTGTTAAAAATGAAATTTCCAGCTTTATCTTGAACTATGGCCAAAACCAAATCATTTTTAAGACCGTTTTTTGTAGTATAAGCCTTAAACGCCAGACTATTCAATTTATTAACTCCAGATTCATCATTACCTATCCAAATTTTTCCTTCTCTATCTTCTAATAGTGATACACATAGATTGGAATTTAAGCCCTCATTTACAGAAAAGGATTGGATCTTCCATTTTCTATTTTTTAGATCAATATTCTTCTTGTAAATTTTAGAGATCCCTTGTCCATAAGTAGCGATCCAGATATTTGACTTTTTATCTAAAATGAAATTTCTAACAAGCACTCCTTTTAATTCATTGATAGCCACTAATTCTTTATCTTCATTTAAAATAACTATTGGCCCATCAATCGTTGCGCACCAAATATTACCTTCCTTATCCCGTAAAAGATCATAAAACCTTAAAGTATTAAGTTCTTCATAATCCGGAATTTCAGTAAACAGGTTATTTCTTGTTGAGTCAAAGGAGGTTAAGTTGAAATTGGATTGGGGAAGGAAGGACAAGCCGCTAAAAGTCCCTATCCACAAATTGCCTTCAATGTCTTGCTCAATTGCCCAAACCCTGTCATTTATCAACCCATTTCTGGAAGTAAAATTGTGAAATAAATTTTTGGAATTTGCATCAGCCTTGGATTTTATTTTAGTATGAACTTCAGAAGTAATACAAGCTAAACCTCCTCCGTTGGTCCCAACCCATATATTGTTATCCTTATCTTGAAATAATTTACGGATAACGTTGTTTTTTAGGCCGTTCTTTGTAGTAAGGTTAATGATCTCATACTTAGAAATACCTTGTGGAACACATTTCGATATTCCTCCTTCTGTTCCAAACCAAATACTTCCGTTTTGATCCTCTAAAATGCTCATAACTGTATTGCCAGCTATACCATCAGAAGTTGTAAAGTTCTTAAATGACTTGCCGTCAAATCTTGATACTCCACCAGTCGTTCCGAACCAGATAAAACCTTTACTATCCTGAAAAATGTCTGGTACTTGCGATTGTACAAGCCCGTCATCAGTATTGTATTTCTTGAAATAATAAGTTTGACCGAATGAACATAGCGGTTCAAGTAGCAGTACCGTTATGAGGATAATACTATAACAAAAAGGCCAATATGATTTTAGTTTGAGCATTAATAACCCAATGTAATTTGCATAAAAATAATAAAAGAATTGGATTGTTATTACTAATCAGTGCCTGGAGTTTGGAATGCCTAAAGTGCCTAGAGTTATAATTTGTTATACTTGCATTCTAAATAATTTATTATCCATCTTAAAATGACTTTAGGCACTCTATACTTTAGCTCACTTTAAGTATTTTTAGTTAGGATTAAATCTCATCGCTTTCTACCAATTCGAGATCAACAGGTGCATCATAATTGTACTTTACAAAATTGCACCATTGGCACTTATCATCCCCGCAGCCATTTTCAAATTGATGGTCCATAATTTTTTGGTAGGTATCTTTAATTTGAGATATTACTATTGATTTATCTTCATCGGTTACACTTAATTTTTGCTTAATAAACTCACCTTTAGCGTTTTTCTCCACAAAATCCATTTCTCCGGAAACCATCCTCCACTTTTTAGTTCTATCGTTATCCAGTAAGATCTTATAAAAAACAATCTGGCGCCAGTAATCACCACCATTAGGGTCTTTATCTGTTGGAGGATTTAATTTTCTTAGTCCATTTTCCGGTTTCCCGGTTTTATAATCTACTACATTCACATCGTTTCCATCAAACTCAAGTTTGTCTACTGCTCCAGTTAAAGGAACTCCACTCACTTCAATTTTTTTAGTTCGGTATTCCGGTACTATTATTTTGTCCCAATGGTTGATGTATTTACTGTAATAATCTGGCAAAATGGCCTGCCCATATTCTAACCTTCGATCAAATTGTTCTTTAGTGAAAGAGTTCTTTCTTCTGAACATATCGGATTTAAAGAAACCATAGAATTCATCACTTCCAAGAAAAGTTCCATTACCGCTATCTTTCATTTTACTGAACAACTGTTCCAAAGCATAATGAACCGCAGAACCAAATTCCATATATTCTGATTTTGCAATTGGTACTTTCACGATGTTTTCAAAATAAAAAGCAATTGGGCATCTCAAATATTTGTTGAGATGGGTAACGCTCATGGTGTACTTTTCTAAAATTGATGCTATAAATTCATGGTCTAGTAATTTTAGTAATGGCTCATTAACTTCAGTAAGAAGATGAGATTGGTATTCGATAATTTCATTCCTATCCAGATGAACTTGATGATTGAATTGAGTTTGACAATCTCCATCAAGGATCTCAGAAATGAATTGGGTTTTTTCGATAGATTTACCACCATTAGTTTCGGATGAATATGAAATATTGAGGTGCTCTTTTGCTCGTGTCATACCAACGTAAAAAAGCCTTCGTGATTCCTCGAGGTTGGAATCAGAAGCTTCATCGTTTGCAGGGGAAGCATTGATGGTATCAGGCAGCTTATATCCTCTGGTTGGTCCCTTTGATTCCCATGTTTTTGAATCACATCCGATCATATAAACATGCTTGAATTCAAGACCTTTAGAAGAATGTGCGGTTAAAAAGTTAACTCCTTCGTTAGAATAGATGACTTGATCTATTTCTATAGATATATTGTGCTGTTCCATCAACTCAATGAGTTCAAGAAAGTCTTTGATGTTGAATTTTTTCTGTCGTGAAGATTCCGATTTAATAAAATCAAAAAGTGTGATCAGGGCTTCCATCAGCATAGTTTGATCTTTTGATTTCATGATGTAGTTGAGTAATCCTCCACGGGAAATGATCTTTTCAAAAAGATGCTGAAAAGTGATGTTGTATACATTACTGATCCAATAATTCAGATTAGCTTCAAGGATTGAAATACCTTTTATTGATTCCAGATTGAGTCTAAACAATTTTTCTTTACTAGAGATGAGTTCCCTCCACGTATGTTTTGTCTTAGTATTGGGATTAAATCGACAAGCCTTTGATATTACAGCAATATCACGAGGGCTGATATCGAAAAAATCAAAATGCATTATTTCAAAAAGTAAATATTCTGCACTGTGAGGTCTTTCGCATTCCAATTGCAGGTATTTCAATATTTTTATGAGCTTGTTAATGAATGGGAGCTCTAAAATATTAAGCTTTCGTTTTAAGTTAATTGGGATTTCATTAATGGATAATACTTTAATTATGCTATCAACCTGTTTGTGTTTTCGATAAATAACAGCAATATCATTAAGACTCACTTTATTTTCTTGTAGCTGTTCAATTTCTTTAATAAGCGAGGCTTCTTCATGAGTGGTATTGTAATATTCATTAATAACCGGAATGATCTCAGAAGCTGCAAATTCATCATTGTACGCAGCTAATTGTTTTGTGAGGTTAGGAATTTTGTTGATTAGCCTTTCATTGTTATAACTGATCAGTTGCTGAGATGTATTTAAAATATTTTGGCTAGATCGATAATTTTCTTTGAGTACGATTTTTTTGAGATGAGTTTTGTATTCATCATGAAAATCCATCAAGTTCTTAACATTAGCCCCTTGAAATCGATATATTGATTGATCATCATCACCAACAACAAATACATTTGGAACTTCCCAAAAATTGGCTAGCAATTTTAACATTTCGTTCTGCGATCCATTGGTATCTTGATATTCATCAACTAGAATGTATTGGTATTGTTCCTGGTATCTTAATAGTAGATTTTGATTTTCTTTGAATGCCCTAATTACCCATTGTATCATATCACTATAGTCATAACGACTGCTCTTTTTCATCAAATTTTGAAAAATATCACACTCATTAGAAGCGGCTTTAAGTTGCTTCATTCTTTTGGTTTCTTCCTCTATCTTTGCAGTTTTTAAGTCTCCTTTTTTATATTCTTTACTGTTACGCTGGTAAATGTATTCATCACGCATTGGTAATTCTTTAAGATATGAGTCAATGCATGTCTCAAGGTATTTAGCTGTCCAGCTTTCTTCTTTCATTTTCTTGAACAGATCCAAAAGCCTGTTCACCTCATAGTAGATATTACCCGTGTATCTTATTAAAGGATGTTCTTTTGGAAATGATACGATCAATTGTTGGCATAATAATACTTGCTCCAATTCTGAGATGGGTTCTAGCTCTCGTTTTCCGAAATAGTCCAGATTTTCTTGTATTACCATATTACAGAATGAATGGAAAGTGTAAATGTGAACACGATAAGCTGTAGCACCAATAAAGTCTTCCAGTCGCTGTCTCATAGCAATGGTTGCCGCATCAGTATAGGTTAAGCATAGAATATTGTGGGGACCCACTTGGGTATCTGTAGAACTAAGGATGTTCCCAATCCTTGCAGAGATGATCTGTGTTTTACCGGTGCCTGGCCCGGCAATAACAAGAACAGGGCCATCAATGTGATCGACTGCATCACGTTGATTTGGGTTAAGTTTTTTTAACTCTTCTTTAAAAGTAGAATCAAGGTTGGAATGCATAACATGGGTTTGCTTCAAATTTAGCAATAAATTAATCCTTTTTAATTGATAAGAGTTTTGACAGATCTAGCTATAACCCTTTCTTTATTACTGATCTGGTCATCCTGTGAAATAATTGACTGTTTGCCATGTGTTAAATATATTTTATCTTGTAAAATAGTTGAGTACAAATTGATGTTATCTAGTAAACCATTTTAATGAGTTTGAATTTTAAGAAAATAAGTATTGTTGGGTTGATTTTTTTCTGGAGCTGTTCTGCCATTATTGCTCAAAGACTTGATGAAAGGCAGTTGTTTGGTTCTGCAAGCCTTGGAACTGGAGCGAAATATGGAATTATTGGATTGAACACTGAAATGGGTTATCATAGATTTGGCTTGAATTTTGGGCTTGGTAAGGGAGTTAGGGCTAAGGTTGCCGTTGTAGGAGGGTTTAATTTCTATTATTATTTTATTAGAAATTACCCACTTTTTAGGGGAAGAACTGGACTGCATTTTGGCACAATTGAAAGGGAAGGTGATATTACTGTGGGGCCATTTGTAGCTACTGGATTTGAATACTGGTTTAGAAATTATCTAACATTTAATATTGATTTTAGTGTTCCATTTGTAAAGGATTACTATGCTGTGTCCCCTTCCTTGGGAGTAGGATATAACATTACTTCTAATTTGCAAAATTCAAAAGTGCTTCGAGGTGCCAAAAGGGAGGATAAAAAAGCAAGTAAAAAACCTAAACCAACATTCTGATAAATATTTTAAAGTTGATTTCAGTTGTGAATAAAATATCATCCTTGAGAAACCATACATTTGGTATTTGGTACATTTTATTGTTCTGCTCTTTTGCGTTATTAGGTACTAATTCTGCCGTAGCTGGTGGTTTTGAGATATTTGGTAAGATTCTCAATGAAAATAAAAAAGGGCTTGCCAATGTCACTATCCAAATTACTTCTAATGGAAAAATTATTGTTACTGAAAAAACCTCACCCAATGGGAAATTTAGCTTTAAAGTACCGCTAAATGGAGAGTATATTTTCAAAGTTAGTAGTGAAGGGTATGTTCCCAAATCAGTAGAAATTTATACGTCTATGCCCGATAAATTATTAAAGGAAAATTACAAATTTGAATTTGATATTAAGATGATAAAACAAACTGCCGATATGGATTTGGCAGCAATGACCAAGCCTGCAGGATTGGTTTTTTGGAATGATGAACGCAAATATTTTGATTATGAGAAAGGATTTACAATTGCCTATAAAAAGAAGCTGGATGAGGAGAAAAAGGAAGTAACCAAGAAAATCGAAACGGTTAAGAAAAAACCCGAAAAAGTACAACCTAAAACAGAGTCTACAAAAGATGAACTGCCTGAGAAAGTAGAACAACCTATAAAAGTTGAAACTAAGAGTAAAGTTAAAACGAAATCTACGGCGACTAAAGTAGACCAAACCGATGAAAAAGGAATTTCATCTTTTCAAAAAGAGCAAGATGAACAAAAACTAAAAGAAGCTGAAGGTAAATTTGCTAAGGAACAAGAAGTTCAGAAGATGTTGGAAGCCGCAAAGGAAGTAGATCGTGAAAACAAGATCAAAGCAGATCAAGCNACTNCTAAAAAAGTACTTGTTGTNGATCCNAGNAANGANAAAATGCACATAACACTTTCNGATAGTTTAAGCGNNCAAATTACNAATAANCAGGATGTTGTAACTGTNTATAAAGAGCAAGAAAGAATTAANANCAAAGCAGGTAAAATGCAGTATTCTCATGCAGCAGATGTNGAAAAAACANTNCAGGAATCAGTTGATGAAGAAAGAAAAAGAAAAGANGAACAACTAGCGAAATTAAAGGCCAATAATCCTGATTTATTTGAGGGTGGTTCAATTTTGAATAANCCTCCCAAAATAAAAGAAAAAGTAATCGAAGAATTTTGGTCTACAACTTATAAAACGATATTTATTTACCCAGCCAGGAACGATACCTTCAAGAAGGTTTCAGGGGTTATAGGAGATGATAGTTTCTATAAAAACAACACAGAAATAACCGGAGATGACTATAACAGCATGCTTCAAATTTTAGATATCTTAAAAAATAACAAATAGAAATGATGAGAAACAGAAATTGCCAAGTCATTTTGCTTATGGGTGGTTTTGCTGCCTATTTATTGCTTACAATAAACAATGTTTTTTCTCAGTCTTCAAGTTTTATACACTTTGGAGTTGAGCAAGGGCTGGTGCAATCTCAGGTGCGAACAATGGTTCAGGATAATGAAGGCCAGTTATGGCTAGGTACTATTGCAGGGTTATCCGTTTATAACGGAATTGAATTCAAAACACTTACGAAACGTGATGGTTTGGCGGAAGACTGGGTTACATCTTCATTTAAAGATAAAGATGGCAATTTATGGTTTGGTCATTGGGGAGGGAGTATAACCATTTATAAGGCTAAAGATAAACAGTTGAGCAAGTTGACTCTTGAAGAAATTCTAGAGTACAAAGGCATTAACACGATTTATCAAGATCAAAGTGGGTTGATCTGGATAGGTTCAAATGGAGCCGGTATTTGCGTTTATGACCCGGTAAAAAACAATTACTTGAATATTAAGACGGAACAAGGGTTAAGTAGTAATGTAGTATTTTCAATTACCAGTGATAGTCGTGGTAGGATTTGGTGTGGAACTACAGAGGGCATTACTATGTTCGATCCATTTAAGATCAGAGATAAGCTGAAGAATAATGATACCGAAACCTATGTAGATGAAAACTTACTGTTGAAACTGAAATATTATAACGTAGAGAATGGATTGCCTGGAAAAGTTGTTATCTGCCTGTTGTACACATCTAAAAACAAAATTATTGCAGGTACTGCAAAGAATGGTATTGCAATGCTTGACGAAAACAGTACTGACCCTGTATTTAGAAAGCCGTTATCCGAAATGCAGGGGATATTAGCCAACCAAATTCGGCATTTGTTTGAAGACGCTGATAATAATGTTTGGATAGCGACATATGATAATGGTTTAATTGAGCTGGTTTCGCTTTTTCTTGAATCCGGTATAACTGATAAAATGAGTAATGAAGAGTTATATCAATACATCAAAGTCTTTAATGTTCAAAAAGGATTAAACTTTAATAAAGTCAACCAGATACTACAAGATAGGGAAAATAACATCTGGATCGCGACTGAGATTGGAATTAACCTTTACAGGGGTGAAAAGTTCTTATTGTATGATGAAAAAGATGGCCTGAGTCACGGGTTGGTTTGGGATGTTATGGAAGATGACCGGTCAGGTGTTTGGATAGCCACTGAGAATGCAATTACAATTTATAGGGGTAATGAAATAGAATATATAAGTACTCTGGATGGGTTGCCGAATAACAAGGTTTTGAACTTATGTATGAGTCGTGATTATGTTTGGATCTCTACTTCAGGAGGCTGTGCGGTCTATTCTTTGAAAGAGAGGAAAATAGTTCCATTACCGGGAATAACAGATGTATTGACAATGGCAGTTTATGCCATTGATTATGATAATAAGAATACAGTATGGATCGGAACTCAAAATGGATTATATGAGTTCAATGAAAATACCGGAGAAATAAATCATTATACCAAAGAACAGGGTTTGACCAGCAACAAAATACGTGTGGTTTATTGCGATTCTAAGGGGCTTGTATGGATAGGTGCTATAGGAACGGATTTAACACGATTTGACGGAAAGAATTTCAAAGTGTATAGAACTGAACACGGAACAGAGAGAAAGTTGATCTTTTGTATAGAAGAAGACCTTTCAGGCAATATTTGGTTTGGGGCTTATGGATCGGGAGTGTATAAATTAACTACTGATGGAGATACCGTTAAGCTTAAAAACTATTCAGTAGATGATGGC
>JAESSM010000030.1 GCA_016764115.1 Bacteroidia bacterium
TTCCCAGGATTATTAGGCCCTTTTACTAGTCTTAAGAGATTGGATCTTAGTATTAATAATATGAAACAAAGACCTGAGCAGTATGCTAAATTGAAAAATCTTGAGTGGTTGAGCTTGAGAGGGAACCGTGTTAAAATTACAGAAGATCAACAGGCTGAAATCAGAAGCTATTTACCCAATTGTGAAATAGTTTTTTAGTTTTTTACAAACTTTAATGAACGAGTTCCCGTTTTAATTACAGAAAACCCAATTCCTTTATTTTGAAATTCTCATTAAAATATTTTTGTCTTGTTGCATTTGTGCTATCCTTTTCTGCTCATGCAAAAACAGGAGATGATGGTTGTAGAACCAAAAATAAGAAAGCTATCAAGTTGTTTCAGGAAGGCATGGCTTATTACAAGCTGAAAAATTACAAGAATTCTAAACCTTTATTACTTGATGCTATTCAAAAGGATGGAAAATTTGTGAGGGCAAGAAACTTGCTGGCCATTATTTATCGTGAAGAATATGACTATAAAAATTCACTGGCGCAGTTTAAAAAAGTAATTGAATATTGCCCTGATTTTTCGGATGGAATCTATTTTAAAATGGGATTGGTTAGTTTTGAATTAGGAGAATACGAAGGGAGTATTCAGTTTTTTGAAGAATACATTTCCAGAGAAAGTACTAAGGAAAGCCATTTACTTGACAGGGCCAAAGCATATATAGAAAAGGCAGGATTCTTGAAGAATATGTATAATAATCCTGTTCCCTTTAACCCTGTAAGTTTGAAAAATTTAAGTACTGCATCTGACGAATATCTACCTGTTATATCGCCTGATAATGAGTTGGCGTTTTTTACAAGAAGATACGTTAAAAAAGATAAGAATTCACCATATCCCCGATTAGTAGAAGAATTTTCTTACAGCAAATGGCAAAATGGTTTTTACAATGAGGGCAATGCCATGGAATACCCTTTCAATTCAGGAAATAATGAAGGTGGGGCAACCGTCACAATTGATAATAAGATCTTGTTTTTTACCGCCTGTAAAAGGTCTAATTCTTTCGGCAGTTGTGATATTTATTATTCTGAGTTTAATGGGATAAAATGGGGATCTATTGAAAATGTAGGGCCTGTCATTAATTCAAAAGAATGGGATTCTCAGCCCTCTGTAACTTCTGATGGCATGGTCTTGTTTTTCAGTAGTAACCGGGAAGGTGGTTATGGAGGTTCAGATATTTATAGGAGCAAGAAAGATTCATTGGGGAAATGGGGAGAGATCGTGAATATGGGACCGCTGATCAATACTGCTGGGAATGAAAAATCGCCATTTATTCATCAGGATAGTGAAACACTTTATTTTTCTTCAGATGGACTGCAAGGGATGGGTGGATTGGATATATTCTTTACCAGAAAACAAGAAAATGATAAATGGACAAAACCTATAAATTTGGGACATCCGATCAATTCATACGAGGATGATATCGGATTTTTTGTTAGCACAGATGGAAAGACAGGATATTTTGCGTCAAATAAATATGAAGGTAAAGGTGGTTGGGATATTTATTCATTTGGTTTATATGAGGAGGCACGACCTCAAAAAGTGCTGTTCCTTAAGGGTAACTTGAAAGATGAAAAAGGGCAACCAATGGAAAATGCCAAAATCGAAATGATAAATACAATTACTAATGAAAAGTTTGAAATTCCTATTGACTCAACCGGGAAATATGTAATGTGTATAAAATTCAAGAATGATATGGTGATGAAAGTGAAGCAGGAAGATAAATTGCCTATTACTCATTACATAGCTTTAGAGGATACCTCTTTTGAAGGTCCGAAAACAATTGATTTGGATCTGAAACCAATTGAAATTGGAGAAAAGTTTGTGGTTAACAACGATTACTTTGAAACCAATTCATATTCTTTAAGTGATAAGTTTAGATTTGAAGTTGAAGATATTGTTGAGTTTTTAGAATCTCACCCGAGAATTAGAATAGACATACAGGGACATACAGATGATGTTGGTGATGATGAAGACAATTTGATCTTATCTGAAAATAGGGCAAGATCAGTTCAGGAAGCACTTGTCAAGAAAGGGATAAATGAAAAGCGATTAACCCATAAAGGTTATGGAGAATCGAAACCGATATCCACTAATGAAACTGCCAAGGGTAGAAAGGATAATCGGAGAACGGAATTTGTGATTATTGATAAATAAAAAAAGCGCTCCGAAAATTCGAAACGCTTTTTATATTTAATGAAGAGATTAAACTCTTTTTTCTTTCACTCTAGCTTTCTTACCTGCTCTATCTCGCATATAGAAAATTCTAGCTCTTCTTACTTTCCCTTTTCTTTTCACTTCTATCTTATCAATGTTAGAAGAAAAAAGTGGGAAAATTCTTTCCACTCCAATGCTATTAGAAATTTTTCTAACAGTAAATGTTTGAGTAGATCCACTACCTTTTCTTTGAATTACTATTCCTTGAAATACCTGAACTCTTTCCTTGTTTCCTTCTTTGATCTTATAGTGTACGGCAACTGTATCTCCAGAATGAAATTCAGGAAATTCTTTACCCTCAAGAGCTTCAGCTTCTACTAATTTAATTAAATCTTCTTTTCCCATGATTGTTACCTTTTATTAAAAAGAGGTGCAAATATAACACTTTATTTCCTTTTTCCATAAATGGGATTAAGAATTGTTAAAGTCAAGTTTTTGCCACCAATCTTAGTCAATTACTTAGCAGATAAATTTGCTAACTTTGCCAGTTAAATTTTAACAGAACAGTGAATAATTCTTTTACATATAGCCGAATACTTTGGATTATTTTAATTGTCGGAGTATTGGGTTTTTTGGCTTGGTATTTTTTATCTGTGCTGATTTATTTATTGGTAGCGGCAGTCTTATCTTATATATTAAACCCTGTTGTAAATTTATTTCTTAGAATTAAAATTAAAGGAAAAACAATTCCAAGATGGTTAGCTGCAATTATGTCTTTTGGAATTTTAATTGGAGTATTAGCTGCAGTATTCGCACTCTTCATGCCCATATTATTAAAAGAAGTGGAATTGCTACAGGCCATAAATCCTGACAGAGTAGTCAAGACTTTCGGTGATCAAATTAATGAACTCGAGGTTTTTTTAGTTGATAATCAATATACAACCCAGCATAATGGTTTTATAATGGATGCTATAAAGGAAAGAGTAGCTTCTGTTTTGGATGTAGCAAATATTCCAAAGATCATTAATTCAATAGTTGCCGTAACAGGAGATGTGTTATTCGCTGTTTTCGCGATCTTTTTTATGACCTTCTTTATGCTTCGCGAGGAGCATTTATTTAAGAAAACTGTTATCGACTTTTTTCCGGATAAACAGTACCAGGAAATAAATAATTCTTTTGATCGAATTGAATATTTGCTTTCAAGATATTTTATCGGAGTACTTGCTCAGTCGACCTTAATGACGATTTTGATAACTATTGGGATTTCTATATTAGGCTTAGAGAATGCTTTAGTTATAGGAGCATTTGCAGGGTTGATCAATGTGATACCCTATTTAGGTCCCCTTTTGGGAATAGCATTTGGGATCGTAGTTGGGGTAACAACCAATTTAGATGTAATTGCCACAAGTTCCTTATCTATGGAAGTAACTAAAATATTACTGGTATTTGCAATTATACAATTGTTAGACAATTTGATCTTTCAACCCATTATTTTTGCAAGAAGTGTATTTGCTCACCCATTGGAAATATTTTTGGTGGTTTTAGTAGGTGCAAAACTTGGTGGAGCTGTAGGAATGTTCATTGCAATACCTGCTTACACTATAATGAGAGTTACGGCCAAGGAATTTTTTAATAGTTATAAAATAGTTCAAAAATTAACCAGAAATGTTTAACTATTTGATAACTGTAAATTGATAATTGAAAAAGTATGTCACTAAAATGTGGAATTGTAGGATTACCGAATGTAGGTAAATCGACTCTGTTTAATTCATTGACCAACGCAAAGGCACAAGCTGCGAATTTTCCTTTTTGTACAATTGAACCCAACGTGGGTATGATAACTGTTCCCGATGAAAGATTGACTGTACTCCAGGATCTGGTTAAACCGGAAAAATTAGTGCCCAACACCATTGAGATAGTTGACATTGCCGGCTTAGTTAAGGGGGCAAGCAAAGGAGAAGGTTTGGGAAATCAATTCTTGGGGAATATTCGGGAAACCGATGCTATTATACATGTTGTCAGGTGTTTTGATGATGCCAATGTCGTTCATGTTGATGGTAGTATTGATCCTGTTCGTGATAAGGAAATTATTGACAGTGAACTTCAGTTAAAAGATCTCGAGACTTTGGAAAAGAGTATCCATAAAGTTGAAAAAATTGGCAAATCAGGAGATAAAGAAGCGAAAAAGTGTTACGATATTTTTATGATTTGCAAAGAGCATTTGGAACAAGGCAAATCAATAAGAACAATAAATTTGAGTAAAGAAGATAAAGAGCTTTATGCGGGGCTGTTCTTTCTAACCAATAAGCCAACTCTTTATGTGGCTAATGTTGATGAAGCTTCAGCAACAGAAGGAAACGAATATGTAGAAAAACTGAGGCAGGCAATTCAAGGTGAAGACGCAGATTTGTTGATTGTTTCTGCAGCTATTGAAGCGGATATTGCAGAATTAGATAATTCAGTAGATAAGAAAGCATTTTTGGATGATTTGGGATTAGAACAGTCGGGATTGGATAGACTAATTACAGCATCATATCAGTTATTGACATTAGAGACATTTTTTACTGCCGGTGAAAAAGAAGTTAGAGCATGGACTATTCGCAGAGGAACAAAAGCACCGCAAGCTGCGGGCGTAATTCATACTGATTTTGAAAAAGGCTTTATCAAAGCAGAGATCATAAAGTTTAAAGACTATGAATCTTTAGGATCAGAACTATCTTGCAAAGAGGCGGGTAAACTTGCCATGGAAGGTAAGGAATATGTGATGGAGGACGGAGATGTTGTCCACTTCCGTTTCAATGTTTAAAAACAGATTAGTGCTATCTTTTTTTTGTCAGACTAAGTGAGCTCTTGGTCAGACTGAGCGGAGTCGAAGTCTAGACAATTACAATTCGCTGAAAACCTTTTCTATAATATCGCAACACTCATGAATTTGTTCTTCTGTATTGATCAATGGTGGCGCAAAGCGAATAATATGTCCATGAGTTGGTTTCGCTAACAAGCCATTTTCCTTTAATTTCAAACAAATATCCCAGGCTTCGATAGAAGCATCTTCCTTTATAACGATGGCATTTAACAATCCTTTTCCTCTTACTACAGTGATGAGATCAGAATTGATGTTGGTTAGTCTTTCCCTTAATATTTTCCCTGTTTTTTCAGCGTTCTCAGCTAATCCCTCGTCCTTAACAACTTCTAAAGCTGCCAAAGCAACTTTGCAGGCAACAGGATTACCTCCAAATGTTGAGCCGTGTTCGTTGGGTTGAATACAAAGCATAATTTCATCATCAGCCATAACCGCTGATACAGGATATGTTCCTCCCGATAATGCTTTTCCTAAGATCAAAATATCAGGGCGAACACTTTCATGATCACATGCTAAAAGTTGACCTGTTCTGGCTATACCCGTTTGAACTTCATCAGCAATGAAAAGAACATTTGCCTCCTTACATAATTCCCTTGCTTTCGCGAGATACCCTTCATCAGGAACAAAAACTCCAGCCTCACCTTGAATGGGCTCCACCAAAAATCCAGCAACGTTTTCCGATTTCAACATCGCTTCTAAAGCTCCCAGGTCATTGTAAGGTATTGTAACAAACCCAGGTAAGTATGGTCCAAAATCATTTCTTGCATCAGGATCGGTTGATGCGGAGATAACTCCCAAGGTTCTTCCATGAAAATTGTTTTCGCAAACAATTATTTTTGCCTGATTTTCCGATGTCATGCTAGATAACACCTCGGATGTCCGCCAATATGCGCTATTTTCTGAAGCACAATTTGCTTTGACGGATCAGCTTTCTCTCGTT
>JAESSM010000169.1 GCA_016764115.1 Bacteroidia bacterium
TCCTCATACATCTCAGTTTTGGGATATGCACTATTGTCCTTTATCTCATAGTGGGTTATTAAGTCAAACTCTTCAATTACTTTATCCCGAATTACATCCGAATTTAAAATTTGAAGTAATTGCTCGGCATGTTCTTCTGCACCAAATTCTAGTAGATCAGTGGAATGACCTCCCTGATTGGAAGTCAATAACGTTTTGGAAATAGAGTTGGTGGTAGACGGAAATAAAATTACAGCAGATTTGAACTTCTCATCAATGATATAGGCAGCAGCTATTGAACTAATAATCGCTATCAGAGTAATGATAAAAAAGGTTCTTTTCCATTTGATCACCAATCCAATTATACTAACTGAGTCAAATGAGTAATCCTGATCTTTACTTTCCATTTTTTTATTTATCGTTGTGAGAAATTAAGGTTGTACAAAACTTGCAAACAAGATGACAAAAAACTTTTGTACCGTCATCACGAGGAACGAAGTGATCTCCGGCCTTGAATTACCGTAAGAGATTGCCACGTCACTAGGTTCCTCGCAATGACGTACCTTTTGTCATTGATAACTTTTCTAATATGCAAAGATGAAAAAAATTTCATCATAACTTTCCTCTACGGAAGAAATCAATTATTGCACTAAACAGCTAAAATATCTGTTATAATGCATAATTTAGGGTTTTATTGTATTGTTGTACCCAATTTAAAAACGAGAAATGTTGAAATTCGATTTAGAAAACAAAAGGTTTGAAAAACTTGTTGAGAGCGACTTAACAAACGAACAAATCTTGGAAAGGTATGACTTCCAAACTTCAATCTTGAATTCTTGGGAGACCGTAAAAAACAATTTGAACCTCCCCTCAGCATATTTGATAGGTAAGGAAATCAAGCCGCATAGTTCAGTAAAAGACTCAATAGATCTACTTGCATTTGACCCTGACGATAGTTCTCTAATTGTTATAGAGTTAAAAAGAAACAAGAATAAACTTCAATTATTGCAAGCATTATCCTATGCTGCAATGGTCGCGACTTGGGACAACGACCGACTGATAAGCGAAATCCAAAAAGACATTAATCCAGAACCCGAGGAGCTAATAGACTTAATAAACAACAACGAACTGAATTCTGAAATTAAGATAATACTTGTTTCGGAGCTTTACGACCCGGAGGTAATAATTACTGCTGAATGGTTAAGCAGTCGCTACCAAGTGAACATCACAGCATTTGCAGTATCGTTACATAAATTAGACAAACAATACTTTGTGAACTTTGAACAAAGATTACCATTAAAGGAACTGGCTGATACTTATGAAGTAAGAGGTCCACGTTCAAAATCTGCGAGAAGAGCAGAGAATATAAACTGGGAAGACGTTATCCCAAAACTGAAGTATGATTTTGGTCGAAAAGCGGTAGAATTATGCTTAACAGAAAAGGAAGGTGATGCTTCAAGAAGACGCTTTGTTGGATTTCGTTCAAATTATGATGGATTTGACTGGATTAGTATAAACTTTAGGGAGAAGTATTTGAATATCTATCTTAAAGGCAAATCAGAAAACGCTGAACAAGTTCTCCAAGATAAGTTCACAAGTAAAATCGAAATATCAACGTGGGCAGAAGGATTCAGTTTTAAACTAGACAAAGAAAAGCAATTTAACGAGTTAGTAAAGTGGTTAAAAATTGGAGGAAAATAACTGGGCACAACACGCGGTATAGGGCATATCCGCTCTTTGGGTCGGCAACGCCCAATACAGCAACTGCTAACTAAATTAATGACCACGGAAATCCTTTCAGATTTTAAAGTTTCTTTTATTGGAATTGGTGCAGTACGATGCGGTACTTCATGGATGTCAAACATTTTGAAACAACATCCTGAAGTTTGCTTCTCCTCGCGTAAGGAAGTAATGTTTTTCAACGAATCTTATCTTGGAATAAAACCAAACCAGAACTTTGATCATGGACTCGATTTCTACAGAAAATTCTGGCCTCAAGAGATCAAGTCTAACATGAAATTAGGTGAATTCAGTCCGCAATATTTATTTGACGAAGAAGCTCCAAAACGAATTTATGATATTTTCCCAGATGTTAAGTTGCTTTTAATGCTTCGTAATCCGGTTGACAGGGCGTTTTCTCATTTTCTATACGAACAAATTTTTAAAGAAGAAATTTCAAAAGAATTAAAATTTAAAGAAGCCATTGAAAAAAACAATTACTATACAGAATTGGGATATTATTTCAAGCAAATAAAAAGATACCTTGAATATTTTGATAAAGATCAGATCAAGGTTTTTATTTACGAAGACCTGGATAATGGGTTAGACAAGATCATAAAAGAACTTTACACTTCTGTAGAAGTTAACCCTAAATTTTATCCCAACAATACAAAGGCATTTAATGAAAGCAGGGAAGTAAAGTACAGGTGGATGAACTCTATTTTTAAACTTCCGGGGCAAATTAAGGAAGTTAGGATTTTTAAAGCTTTGATAAGCGAAAAAGCAAGAAGCCAGATCAAAAAAAGTAAAGTATACCAGAAGACTATCAATATTAAGAATTACTTATCCTACCTAAATTCAGATACTATTGAAAAACCAGTCATTGAATCCGAAACGAAAAAATACCTGCACGCCTTATATAAAGATGATGTGCAAGAGCTTCAAGAGTATCTAAATAAGGATCTATCGTTTTGGTTGAATTAAAGATGACTGATAGAAAATTCAATATTCGTGTTTACGGTATCCATATCAATAAAAACAATAAGGTCTTGGTAAGCGATGAATATTTTAAGGAAACCTACATTACGAAATTTCCTGGTGGAGGATTAGAATACGGAGAAGGAACCAAAGAATGCCTCCTACGGGAATGGAAAGAAGAATTGAATGCTGATATTGAAATTTTAGACCATCTATATACTACTGACTTTTTTCAAAAATCTGCTTTTGGTGATTCCCAGATCATTAGTGTTTATTATTTAGTTCAACCCTCGCAACAACTCTCTATAGAATTCAAGACTAAACCATTCGATTTTGATAAACTATTTGATGGGGTTCAGGTTTTCAGGTGGATTTCCCTCGATACCGTTTCAGAAAATGATTTTACTTTTCCTATTGATCAGCAAGTAATTCAGCTAATTAAAACACACTGAAAGTATAGTCAAATTCCCTACCTTTGCAAACCTTATGGAAAACATCCGTAATTTCTGCATTATAGCCCATATTGATCATGGTAAATCCACTCTAGCTGATAGGCTTTTGGAGATCACTAATACTGTTTCAAAAGACCAACTCAAGGAGCAAGTTCTGGATGACATGGATTTGGAACGCGAACGTGGAATTACTATCAAGAGTCATGCTATCCAAATGGATCATGTTCATGAAGGACAGAAATACACTCTTAATTTAATCGACACTCCCGGCCATGTTGATTTTTCCTATGAAGTATCACGTGCTATAGCTGCCTGCGAAGGAGCATTGCTGCTAGTTGACGCATCACAAGGCATTGAAGCACAAACCATTTCCAATTTGTACTTGGCATTTAATGAAGGATTGACAATAATACCGGTATTGAATAAAATTGATTTGGAAACTGCGCATGTGGAAGAAATGCAAGATCAAATGGTTGAATTAATTGGATGTGAAGTTGAAGATATTGTACTTACTAGTGGTAAAACTGGTGCCGGAGTGGAAGAACTTTTGCATGAGATCATAACAAAGATCGAACCTCCAAAAGGTGATCCTAACGCACCATTACAAGCATTGATCTTTGATTCTGTTTTTAATTCCTTTCGCGGAATTATTGCATATTTCCGTATATACAATGGTAGTATTAACAAGGGCGATAAAGTAAAATTTGTCGCCACTGGGAAAGAGTACTTTGCAGATGAAATTGGAATACTCAGATTAGATCAGGAACCAAGAGAAACTGTTCAGGCAGGTGATGTCGGTTATATTATTTCCGGGATAAAAACCTCACGAGAAGTAAAGGTTGGAGATACCATTACACAAGTTGAAAATCCTTGCGGTGAAGCTATAAAGGGATTTGAGGATGTTAAGCCAATGGTTTTTACGGGAATTTACCCCATCGATACAGACGATTTTGAAGAGCTGCGTAATTCCATGGAGAAGTTGCAGTTGAATGATGCTTCTTTAGTTTATGAGCCGGAAACATCCGTGGCGCTTGGTTTTGGTTTTCGATGTGGCTTTCTCGGAATGCTGCATGTAGAGATAATACAAGAACGATTGGAACGGGAATTCGGAATGGATGTAATTACAACAGTTCCCAATGTCTCTTATAAAATACAATTAACCTCTGGTGAAGATATTGCTATCAATAATCCGTCCGACCTACCTGATCCAATGAGTATTGCTAAGATTGAAGAACCTTATATTTCTGTGCAGATTATTACCAAATCGGATTACATCGGGCCAATCATTTCATTGGCACTCAATAAGAGAGGCGTCTTGAAGAATCAGGTTTACCTTACCACAACAAGGGTAGAATTAAATTTTGAACTTCCGATGGCCGAAATTGTATTTGACTTCTTTGACAAGCTAAAATCTGTTTCTAAGGGTTATGCCTCATTAGACTATCACCCCATTGAATTTAGAGAGGCAAACTTAGTTAAACTGGATATCATGTTAAACGGTGAGCCTGTTGATGCACTTTCTTCTATTATTCATAGAGAAAAGGCTTATGATTGGGGTAAAAGATTATGTGTAAAGCTTAAAGAAATTCTCCCACGCCAGCAGTTCGAGGTCGTTATTCAGGCAGCAATTGGTGCAAAGATCATTTCACGGGAAACCATTCGCGCCTTAAGAAAAGATGTGACCGCAAAATGTTATGGTGGAGATATTACCCGCAAAAGAAAACTTCTTGAAAAACAGAAGAAAGGCAAGAAACGTATGAGACAAGTTGGTAGTGTGGAAGTACCCCAAGAAGCATTTTTGGCTGTGCTTAAAGTAGATTAACGTTTATGAATAAAATTATCATAAATTGTTATTCTAAAAAATATCTGTACCAACGAATATAAGCCCCATTACCATCTGGCAGCTCATAGCTTATGAGTCCCTCTTTTGTGGTAAAATAGATTTTCAGTGTCTTATTCGAATCATTACCACCCGAACTTATGCGCACCTTATAATATATGAAATTGCCTAAGTTTAAAGTATCCCATCCTATCCCATTACTGCCATCACTCTCAACATTGTAATTAAAATCATGCTTATCAATAACATGATCTAAATCTGCTAATCTGCTTTGATGGTCTGCATTTAAAGAAATTGTAATAGAATCTCCAACATTAGAAATGAATACTATTTTAATTTCCTCTTCATACTTTGTTACTGAACATGATCCTTCTTCGGTTTCAATAAGTTTAAAATCTTGTTGCTTTCCCTGACCAAAATATTCAATGGAATCATTATTGTCATTTAGAAAATATAGTGTGTCCGTGCCACTATATTGAATAAAATTTTTCTGCTGATCAGTTATGTTTATTGTTTCATCTTCTAAATTCTTACACTTATTACAGCAAGAATTTCCAATAAATAATAATGATACAATGGCACAGAGCAAATACTTTTTCATTTTCTTAATTAGACCCTATAAAGTTGTATTTTTTTGATTTACGAACAAGGATTAACGATTTCTGATTTTTAGAAGTTGTAAAT
>JAESSM010000141.1 GCA_016764115.1 Bacteroidia bacterium
CAAAAACTTGACTCTAGTTAGTTTGCAACATACATTTGTAACCAGAAATTGAAACCAACAACAAACCCAAAAATAAGCCAAATGAAAAAGTTATTAATTCTATTATTCGCAGTATTCGCAACAATAACTGTCATTTCTATTACAAGCCAAACAGCACAAGCACAAGGGCGGTCTGGTGAAGTATTAACAGGAAACATCGTTAGTATAGAAGTAAGCCAAGGCGGTGTTACACATGCCATAGTTAATGTAAACGGGCATAACTACAAGGTGTTAGTTTCTGAAGTACGTATCCCACGCGCAGCCATGGTACGTGTAGGTGATATGATCTCTTTCAGACTATTAAGAGCTAATGGATCTGGAGCTGCTGGTGGAGACAGAATGGGAGGCCATGACGGAGTTGTAATACGCACAGCATTAAGAATGACATAATCCACAAATAACCTTTTTATATATACCCTAATTCATAAGAAAGCTTCCTGATCCAGGAGGCTTTTTTATTTTCCCACCATTTTTTCTAAGGTTTCACAAACTTATTTTGAAAAAAGAATCAGTTTTTGAAGAAAATTTTAGCCAATATAGGGCCTAATTACGTAAGATTTTTTGTGTTTTTTTCATGTTTTTATATATTTTCATAACCAAAAACAGTCATTTTGTCAATAATTAGATATCTAAAATACTAACATAAAACACATAACATTCTTATTTTTAAGTAATTACGAAATATTTTAATTTAAAACTGTTAATTTTTAATTAACTTTCTTACTCATGTATAAATTTCGTAAAAAAATCGTATAAAATTTGGCATGTATGGGTTCGCCTTATATATTTGTATCAGAAATTAATAGTTTACCCAAAAATAAAAAGATTATGAAAAGGTTTTTAACAGCAGTAGTAGCACTTCTTTTAGTAACTACCTTTAGTTTTGCTGGAGGTCCATTTGACAATGTAAAAAAAGGCGAAATTACCAGAATCGAACTAACTAATGGTAAACATATTGCTACAGTAATGGTAATTGAGAATCAAAACCGTATGAATTATACAGTACTTCTTAAGCCACTCGTAATGAAAAGAAAAGTTATTAGTAAGGTAGGTGAAAAAATTGACTTTAATTTATACACGGGAGCCGGAGGAGGTGCAAGACCATTTGATGGCATTGAAAAAATGTAGTAAACATTCATCATAAATTTAAAAAACCCGATTTAGTTCGGGTTTTTTTTTGCCCAAATTTATTGAAATAAGCTATATAGAACATCTGCCTTTTTGATTAAGGCATCTAAAAAATATTGGTTTGAATTGATTTGGCTTTCATTTAACTCAAATCCCCCGTAAATATAATTTTGAGGCATCCCGTAACATAAGGCAGCAAGTGCTTTCTGATAAATATCCAAGGCATATTTGTATTCCTTTTTGTTTTCGTAAATATTCCCTAAGAGTATATAATCATTCCCAGTATTAGGGTGATAATTCCCTAATTGCTCTTTGACAATCTTCAAAGACTTATTTTGTAATTCTAATGCCCTATTATGTTGATCCATTTTCAAATGAACTACAGCTAAGTTTGCATAAGTGCGGGCGGTCAATATATGTTCTATACCTAAAGACTTAATACGTATATCTAAAGCTTTATTATAATAAGATAAAGCATTATTATAGTCAGTTGTATATAAATATATATTTGCAATGTTATTGTACACTATAGCCATATCAGGATGATTAGCATCAAAAGCTTCCTTTTTGATGCTTAATGCTTTTTTATAATATTCTAGAGCTTCTTCAAATCTTTTCAGTTCAAAAAGGACAATCCCTATATTAATATAGCTATTCGAAATAGTTGGATGATTATAGTCACCTANGTTTAAAACTAATGCAAGGTCTTTTTTAAATTGGTCTAATGCAGTATAATAATCCCCCATTCTTAATTTTACTATNCCTATTCCACTGTATATAGCAGATAANAGGTAGTTATCTTCAATAGTAGAATCTTTTAAATAAACAGATAATGCTTCATTAAAATTATCACTTGCTTTGTCATAACTACCTATTGATCTATATATATTTCCGACATTAACTAGTTGTATTATTGAGTTTTTATTTGATTTACTATTTACCTCAGCCTGATTTGATATTTCCATAAACTTTATAGCTAGATCAAATTCTCCCTTACTGTAATAAGCTAATCCAATGTTGCTATAACATTTACCCACAAACTTATTTGTATCTCCAAATTCCGTTCGATATATCCTAAGTGAAATATTGTAATAGTTTATCGCTTTATCGTAAAAACCAGCAATTGCATGAGCTATTCCCAAGTATCTATAGGTGCAAGCTATAGTTGTAGATGTATCCTTCCTTAATTTTAAGATTTCAGTTAAGATTATAATGGCTTCTTGTTGTTTTCCTAAATAAATAACCAAATTCCACCCTTTTTTATTTTTACAATGAATTGATCGGTTAGTACAAACTATTGATAGCAATGAATTGCTTTCTGCTACCTTTATATAGCTCTCAGCAGCAAGTTCATAGTAAAAATTAGCTGAATCATATTTAGCTGAACTTGTTAAAGAATCTGCTTTTAACAACAGATTGTATGCCTTAATGGTATCATTACTTTGAATGGCACCTGCTGTAGCCGGCAATACACTAAAAATGGATATTAGTATAAAAGCAGCAAAGGTTGTTAGTGTCTTTAGGTTTATTCTACTAAAATATTTTTTACTCATTTGCTTTTACAGACTGCGTAATACCTTAACGTAAAAAATGAAATTTGGTTTTGAGCAATGTTGCAAAATAATTATATATTAGTAAATAATATGCCCTCAATAATTTCATTCACTAATTCTTAAATGAAACTACCATTCATTAAATTAATTTATACTTCAGTATGTTTTAGCTTATTATGGAATATTGTAATTGCTCAAATTGGCAGCCCTTTTATTAGCAATTACCATCCCAAAGATTATAATAGTGGCTCTCAGAATTGGTGTTCAGCTCAAGATAAACGTGGAATTATTTATATAGGAAATAGTAATTATATTTTAGAATATGACGGTGTTAATTTTCGAAAAATACCCCTCCCCAAAGGAACTGTGGTGAGATCCATTGATATCAATTCGGAGGGAGTAGTTTTTGCAGGAGGGCAGGGAGACATTGGGTATCTGCAAAGTGATTCAACAGGCAAAAACAATTTTACCTCGTTACTAAATGAAATTCCAGAAGAAAATAGATCGTTTGATGATGTTTGGAATACTATCTGTAATAATTATGGCACCTACTTTCTAACTGACAATTTCATCTTACGCTATCACAATGGTATTATTAATGTAATCGAGTCAGAATCTTCATTTCATTTAATGTTTCCCATAAAGGATACTCTTTATATTAAAGAGAGAGGTAATGGCTTGGTGAAACTTATAGATAATTCATTGGAAAGGATTCCTTATGGTAATTTCTTTGCTGATATTCCAATTTTTTCTATAACCACAACTGATAATGGACATCTGCTTATTGCTTCGATGACAGATGGTTTGTTCATATTTAAAGAAGGTGATGAACCAAAGGTATTTATTACTGAGGCAAATGAATTCCTAGTTAAAAACTTGGTTTATAATGGATTAAAACTAAATAATGACCTTACTGCTTTTGGAACATTAAAAAACGGTTTACTGCTAATAAATCAAGATGGTATAATCCAAACTAATGTAACCACAAGCTCAAACTTACTTTTTGATGCAATTAACAATGTTTCATTAGACCATCAAAACGGGCTATGGGCAACACTTGATAAAGGAATATCACGCATTGAACCTGCATCTAGATTTTCATTCTTTAATGAAAATGATGGGATTAACCACTTGGTTTATAATTTAACCAAACATAAAGATATATTGTATCTAGCAACTTCCGAAGGTGTATATTATTTTGATGATAATGCTAAAAACGCTTACTCCGAACAAGGCAAGGTTATCAAATTTAATTTAATTGATAATA
>JAESSM010000170.1 GCA_016764115.1 Bacteroidia bacterium
TGCTCTTCTAATTGGTTCTATATATACCACGTCATTAGTTTTTAAAATTAAATCTGATTCCTGCATTCCTTTAATGGTTGATAGATCTATCAATTTAACGTCAGGGTTGTTTAAATCTCCTCTTATAAATTTTATATTGTATGATTTGGCTTGTTTTGAAGGCAACCCTTCGAGACTAGATAGTAATTCTATTAAAGTTGTGTGCTCGTTTTGTAAATAAAATACAGTGTTCAATGCTCCGAGAATAAAAACCCTTCTGTTTAAAACATGCATTTTTATATATGGTTTATTGATATATTCCGAATACTTCTCCTCAAGAAGTTGTTCGGCTTCTCTGAAGGTTAGCCCTTGTAATTGTATTTTTCCTATTATAGGTAATTTTGCGGTTCCATCAGGCTCTAGTAAATAGCCTTCATTACCTCCGTAACCGTAACCATAGCCTTGGTTATTATTGTATCGATTACTACTTTGGCGATTACCATATCCTCCATATCCACCACCAGAGCCTCCATATCCACCATAACTTCCAGCCCCATAATTTCCACCTCCATAACCACCATAGCCCCCTATCCCAATTCCACCGCTTCTTATTATATCATAACCACTATTAGTATAAACCTCCAACATAATTTTATCGTCTATTTGAATTTTGTAGCTTTCTTTGAAAGAAGAAAGAGTTGTATCAAATTGGTAATCAGTAGGTGTTTGAAACATCAAATCTCTTCTTACTGTTTTACAACTTCCTAAGAAACATATAACTAATATTAATAGGGAAACTTGTTTTATTTTATGGAGCAATTTTTCCTGCATATTATACTTATATCGTTTTCGTTCTTATAACAAAGATAAAATTTAAAACAAGAGTTTAAAAAGACTTTTTGTTGTTTAATTACTTCGGTTATTTGATAGTACTATGGCTTCTTGTACACTTATTATTTTATTGTCAACATAAGCGGTAATGAAAGCATCTTCAATGCCTAGTTCTTTTATTTTTTGTTTATGGCTGCTTGCTTCCTGGTAATTTAAAAATTCACCAGTTGTATAAACGGTTAAGTCATCAGTTGTAGTATTGCTTTTTAAATCTTCAATTTGCTGGAATAGCACCCATATTTCTGGTGGAACACCACTTCTAAACACTCCAAGTTGAATTTTGAAGATAATTTTCCCGACATTATCATCCTCCAAATCTATATTTTCAGGTTCTAGAGGTTTATTTTGAGTATTAGTAATTCCTAAATAATTCAATTCTTCAAGCTCTAATTTTGTAACATTTTGATATACAGCCTGTTCTTCTGGTTTCATAGTATTTAGAATATTTACCGCGGCATTCATGGATATCCTTTTTCCATTGTTATACGAAACTATAAATGCGTCTTTGATTCCTTTATTTACCACATCATTCTTAAACAACACTGAAGCATCATAAGATCTAAAGGCCCCTGCAGTATACCGTGTGTATCCATTTGGACCAGGCTCTTTGATTATAGCCTCTATTTTTTGGAATAGATCTATGGGAGTATCAGACTGATAGGCGCCAATCTGTACTTTAAATATCAAGCCACTTGACATGGAAGTTATTTTATCTGATTCTTGAACAGCGACAGGTGTACTTTCTTGAACAGGGCTAGGGGTAGTTTCTTCCACTACTTCTGGAATTTCAACTGATTGGTTTAGCAGTGAAAGTGCTTCAAAAAGTTGTATTCTCTCTCCATCTTTAAAAGCTACTAAAAAAGCATCCTCAATTCCCCTACTAATAATGTCAATTCTATAGTTATTAGCATCGTTATAATTTTTAAAACTTCCTGTATTGAATCTAGTTAAACTATCACTTGGATTTAAATAATAAACTACATCCTTAATTCCCAGTTTCATAAAAAGGTCTAAGAGTTGAAGGGGAACAGCGTATCTAAATGCTCCCACTTGAACCTTGACAACTATCCCTTCTTCAATTTTGTTTATAATTTCCTCAATAGGAGGCATTTCTTCATACTTTTCTATAAGCTCCTGGGAGGGCTTATCAGGGATTTCTTGATCTAAAGTAGTTGCGGTAAATGGTTCACTTTCTTGTGACTCATTTTCAATTGTCAATGTTTCCTCAATTTGCCCTTTTATTTTCAGAGTATCTCCTATAGCAACTGTTGGTTGAAAATTTACTTCACCCTCAATAAATTTAATGTCCCGAACAGGAACTTTTGACACTTTTGTAGGGTNCAGATCAGATGNNGTTGAGATAGTCACCATTTGGTTACTGTCAATATCNGTAATCTTNAAAGTGTCTCCAATATCTAACTGTAGTGTTGGGTCAATTTCGCTAAAAGGAATATTTAGATTTTGTGGTTCATCTGTTCCGCCATCAATAATAGTTACCGGAATGTTGTCATTTTGTGGTATTTCGGTAATAACAAGTTCGATTCCTTCCGCAAGAACGGGTTGTTCAATCTTATCCGATGCTATTGAACTGATAGATTTTACTGGAATTTTTGAAATTGTTATTTGACCTGAATCAGATTTTACTGCAATTGTAGCATTGTAGTCTTCATCTATATCTATAATCTCTAATACATTGCCTGTTTTGATAATAGTTGATGTGTCTATATTTGTAGGAATTGTAATAGTTATGGGGGAATCGAAATTTTTGTCCATTATAGTAACTGATATGCTGTCGTTTTGTGGTGGAGCAGTTACTATCATCTTTGTTCCTTCTCCAATGCTTAGGGCAGGTTTTTGTGGAACATTGTCTGCTTGAATTACTACCGTTTGATTATCGGAAAGTTTTCTGACTTCGATATTTTGTTCTTCAACACTTCCAACAACTAGTTGATCTCCTTCCTGAATTATTGGCTCAGAAGTGATTCGCTGGACTTCTTGAATTGGAATTCTATTTCCATCTTGATATGATGTAACAAATGCATCGTCAATTCCTTTGGCAATTATTATGTCTTGAAGTTTAATAGCATCTCTAAGATTCTTAAATTCTCCTACATTAAATACAATAAGCCCATTTGGAGACATTGTTTTCTTAATACCTTCCATATTTAGAAGAGTAGTTACCTTTTCCAAAGGAACTTCATTTTTATAGGCTCCAATCTGTACAGTATAAATTAGTCCGGAAGGCATTTCATTTAATTCAATAGAACTTACTACAGGTTCCACTTCCTCTGGCTGTATGGGGTCATTGACTATATTATCATCACTTTCTGGTAAAGGTTGTTCAGCTATAGATTCCTCAGGGGTAGTTTCATCATCAATAGATTCTTCTATAACAGCATCGCTATCAGGAATCTCAATAGTATCTTGGGTGACGGCTATTGGTTCTTCTGGCGAAATACTATCTGTTGATATTGAATCTTGCTCTTCTAATTCCGGTGTGATGTCAGCAAGAGTTAATCTTGTTGTATCTTCTTCATACTCCGTTGTATCTTGATAGGTGTATTCACCGATATCAATCGAATCTTCTTCTGCCCCAAATTGGCCAAATCCTCCGTAAAACTCATCCTCTACTATTGAAGTATCTCCTTCAGATATGCTTAATTCATATCTTAAGATTGGTTTCATTAAACCTGATCCCTCAGTAATTTCTTTTCCTTCAAGATCAACCATTGCTTTTTTATTGGTTTTGGATTCTTTGTCCAAATAATCAGGAATACCATCATTGTCAGCATCTAAAGGGCAACCGTTTTTGTCAACAGATATTCCCTTTGGTGTCCCGGGGCAATTATCCAATATATCAGGCACACCATCTTTGTCACGGTCTCTTTCGTCTAAAACCGCAAGGTATGGATCCTCATTTTCTATTATTCGTTCTTCTTTTGCAGCTGAAAAATCGTATTGGAGGGTGACGAATGAATGAAGAAATTTATCACTTCCTTTTTTACCTTGTCTATCACCATAAATAGGGTGGCTAATGCTGTTTTGATCAACATTATCTATATGATCTGTAAAAGTATAGTTATATGATAAACCAAGCTTCATTCTGAATTGGTTGGTAACATTGATCTTTGCTCCAATACTAATTGGGACCTGAAATGCAAATAAAGAATAACTCGTATTATCAAAATCCTCAGCTCTAAGATCAGTTTCATAATCATAATCCCTGCGTAAAGGAATTGCCAAGTCATCAAGAAGAGGATCACCGGTTTGTGCACGGTCCATTATTGACCCATCAGACCAATAATAATATTCAAAAAGAGTATTTGTTACTGGGTCAGTGTCTGGGCCGAACAGATCACCCATGGGTTTAAAAAGGAAATATCCCAAACCCAATGATATNTANGGANAAATAAAACTCAGCTTAGCAAGATCATTACTAAAGTTATAGTAATAAGTAGCGTAGAAATTGTTGTNCAATAAATAAGTTTGNAAATTCAAATTTCGTGTTGCNGATTTTTCTTCCCCTCTTAATTTTCCGTAAAGNATATTNGNNCCAATATTGATGTTCTTATTNAGTATTTTCTCTACTTCTATATGNTAACCAAATTTGTTTCTAAATGGGGCACTAAGGCTTGTAGGGCCTACATCTCCATAAAACGTAAGTAATCCCATTCCAAAGCCAATAATCGGTTTAGATGGGTCCGGTTCATCAAAATTTGACAAAGACAAATTCCCTGCAACACATGTTGTTAGTGTGATGCTTAAACTAATTGATGTTACTATGGCCTTTAAGGCATGCATTAGTTCTTTCAAATAATAAATAGATAATTAAAGACTGGTATTAAAGCCTTAACAATTTTTGCAGGACAATTTTTTTGCCTTTTCTACTGATATTTGTTTACCATTGTTAAATGCTGCAATTGTAGCTTTTCTAAACCCATTGTTTTTCACATTTGCTTTTTCCTGCTCCGCTTTTTCATAAGTTTTGAACGCTCCTGCCCAGTATATGTATTCACCTTTTTTATTCTTGACACCGGTAACATCTGTAAATCCTTTTGATCTAAAATAAGTACCTAATATAGCCCGTCTGTATTTTCCAAGTTCAATCCGAAAAACAATACCCGGTTTTGAAACAATTAGTGTATCTGTTGCTTCTAAGTTTTGAACAATGAAAATTTCATTTTTTGATAGATTATTAAATACCAATTCTTCTCCATTAGCGATATTACTCAGCGGTATTTTGGTGCCTGAACCTAAATTTGACACTAATAGTTTACCATTCGTTGTTTTATTAGTAATGTATAACGAATCTCCTTGGGTTATGTTCGGCATTATAAAGTGATTTTCTTTACTAAGGTTTATGAGTGAATATTTTTGTTCGGTTGTAATTTCTATACCATCCAAGTCAACCATGGCAGATCTTTGCGATTCTGGTTCTTTATCAAAATAGTCAGGTATGCCGTCTTTATCTTTATCAGGGGGACAACCATACCTATTCGTTTTAATGTCAGCAGGAGTATCAGGACATCTGTCCTTAAAATCTTTTACTTTATCACCATCTGAATCAAGTTTATCAATAGCTAATATGTCGTACTTTTCAAAGTGTTCTATTTCCTTGATTTTATCTGTAACATCATTTAGATCATAACGTAGCCCAAAACTTGTGAAATAATACTTGTCAGCCGATTTGCTTTTTAGATTATCGTAGAAGTCTGTAACTGAGTAATTAAAAGATGTTTTCAAGTCAAAATCAATTCTATCTGTTATATGCAGCTTCAATCCTAAACTGATTGGAATACCAAAAGAAAATCTTGATTTGATAACCGTGGTTTCATAATCGTAATCTCTTTGTATGAGAACTGCGAAAAGGGCGCTTGAATCATTTTGCCCTATAGTTCGAATAGTTCCATCATCCCAATAAAAATATTCATTACCATTAACATTCAGTTGATCAGCATTTGTAGAAAAATGAACAGCATCTAATCCAACAGAAATAAAAGGGGCGAGGAAAGGTTTTTTGGAAGTTTTTTTCTTGAAGTTATAAACGTAATAAGTGAATCCTGAAAATTTCAACAGTTTTGTTTCAAAATTCAAATTTCTATTCATTGATCGTTCATTACCAGCAAGGTACCCCTTTGTAAAACTAAAAACCATGGGGAGCATGTCTTTTATCTTTTTCTTTGATTCTATTTGAAAATAATAACTGAGTTTATAACTATGATACCAGTCTCTTATATCGAAATTAGTTTGTTTATTGGCAACATCACCAAAAAAAGTCATCAACCCTAAACCACTGCTAATCATTGGTAAGGTCTTAAATTTAGAGGAAGTATCAATGGGAGTTTGTATACTGGTCGTATCTTGAGCAAAGATATTTGAAATCAAGAAAACAAGGCCAGCTAATACACCCAATGCTGATCTATACATGTTCGAAAAATACTAATTACTCTACTAATTCTTTAGCCTCTTTGAGAGAAATCTCTTTCCCGTCATTATATGCTACAATTGTGGAATCTTTAAACCCTATATATTTAAGATCTCTTTTCAAAATTCCTGCATCTTTAATGCTCTTAAAATGGCCAACAATGTAATATGTTGAACCACCTTCACCTTTTTCAGTAAATACATTCCGGATTCTCAATTTTTCAAAAAACCGATTAGGAATTGAATTGTTAAATGCCCCGATATTGATAGCGTAGAAGGGCCCTGATAGTTGGCTTTCTTCTGGTTCTTCTTCAACAGTTTCTTCTTTTGATTCTTCAAATTCGGTTGTTTCTACTTGTATTGGTTCTTCTTCAAGATCACCCATGATCAAAGTGTCTTCAAGTTGTTTTGGTCCTTCTTTCGTAATTGCAGAGATTGTTTCTTCTGGTGCAGGTGTTACTTCTGTAATTTTTGTTTCTGGTTCAATTGTCTTTGTTTCTGAAATTGGTTCTTGAGTTTCAATTTTCACTTCAGTCTCAGTTTCCTCAGATGCTTCTATTTCGATCTCTTCAGCAACTACAGATTCTTCTTCTACTTCAGTAGTTTCAAAACTATCGGTTTTTATTTCTTCATCAGGTTCGTCAACTACCAAAGTTGTTTCTTCTTCCTGAACTGGCTCTAGTATCTCTTCAATTTCAACTTCTACCTCTTCAACGGCCTCTTCTATTGCAACAGGACTCTTGGAAGCAGTATCAATAGTTTCTCCTTCTACAACAACTTCTTGTTCAATTGGCTGAATCTCTTTAACTTTAACCTGTACCTCTTCAACCCCTTTTTCTATTTCTGCAATAATTGTTGAAGCAGTATCAATAGTTTCTTTTTCTATAGCAACAGATGAATCTGGTGTAATCTCAATTTCTCTTTTGGTAGAATCTGACGTTTCTTCTTCTACAACAACTTCTTCAATTGGCTGAATTTCTTCAATTTCAACCTCATTAACATCATCTTCTGCGTTTATACTTGAAACAGTAGTAATTGACGTATCGGTAATAGTGGTAATTGTAACATCAGTTTCGGTTAAAGTATCTGTGGCTTGAACAGTTAGAGTTGCATCATTCTGACTAATATCTTCTTCCGTAACAACATTGGTGGTTTCAGGAATGGTATCCTCAGAAACTACTTCTTCAGTTATTGCGATTGGTTCCGTTATAGTTTCAGCTTCAGCAACTGGCTCAGGTTTTTTGGTGGATGTATCTCCAATTGCAGTTACCGTTCCGGAATCAATTTTTGCCTTATAATCTAACATTGCGATTCCAACTCCCTCAGTTATTTCTTTACCTTGAAGATCAACCATTACTTTCTTTTTGGTACGATCTTCTTTATCCAAATGGTCCGGTATACCATCTTTATCATCATCCTTTGGACATCCCCTAGAGTTCACAACAACTCCAATTGTAGTATTAGGGCATTTATCATAAAAATCCTTTACACCATCTTTGTCACTGTCTTTCATGTCGATCACGTAAAGTGTATCATCTTTTGCATCTGGAATAAATTCATCTGGTTCCACTTTATTAGTTACATGATACTTAAATCCAACTGAAGTATAGGCAAAGTGATCGTATCCATTTAATTTAAGGT
>JAESSM010000171.1 GCA_016764115.1 Bacteroidia bacterium
ATTCCAATGCTTTAGAATAGTCGCCTTCTTCATCATAGACAATTCCAATGTTGCCGAGGTGTCTTGCAATACCGCTTTTATTTCCCAACTCTTCATCTATTTTCAGTGCCTTGAAATAGTATTCCAATGCACTGGGATAGTCGTCTTGTTCTATATAGACAATTCCGATGTTGCCGAGGATTATTGCAATCGCATTCTTATTACCCAGTTCCTTCATCATTTTCAATGCCTTGACATAGAATTCCAATGCTTTTGGATAGGCACCTTGATCAGTATAGACCATTCCGATGTTGCCAAGCCATGATGCTATGTAATTTTTATTACCCAGTTCCTCCACCATTTTTAATGCCTTGAAATAGTATTCCAATGCTTTAGGATAGTCGCCTTGAGAATAATGGATATTTCCGATGTTGCCAAGGTGTCTTGCAACACCGTTTTTATTTTCCAGTTCTTTATCCATCTTCAATGCCTTGAAATAGTATTCCAATGCTTTAGGATAGTCACCTTGTTCATCATAGATAATTCCGATGTTGCCGAGGGTGGTAGCGATGCCTTTTTGATCTTTGAGTTGTTCCTTAATTTCAAGGGATTCAAAATAATTTTTAAGTGATTTAGGATATTCTCCTCTATCATAATTAAAGGAAGCAATATTGTGTAATGAATTAGTAATTCCTCTTTGCCATTGTATTTTATATGATAGATTCAATGCCTTTTTACCAAAAACCATTGCACTATCAGTTTGTTTAAATTTATAGTTCTGGGCAATGTTGTTGAAGAGGGAAATTAGGGCTGTATCAGGGATGTCTTTTTTGAGTTCGGCTTTGAGAGAGTCTATTTTGCCTGCCTGTCTGGTAGGCAGGTTTTCAAATCCACTGTTCATTCCCAACATTACAGCTAAACCTAAAAACAGAAACGTTCTCCGCACATGCTGGCTCGGATGTCCCCCGGACTTTCGCCCTCGTTTTCCCCCATTGTTATCTGTATTCGGTAATTTTTCGTCTTTCTTCACCTTCAAAACTTGCTTTTTCACCTTTCCCTCAAAAAAACTGTGCAACGGAAATATGGAGGATGCCAATACAGCGTTGACTGCCAACTTCCATAACGGTTCGCCACCACTCCAACTTTCGATGGTTGGATCCAACAAAACCAGCAGGAACTCGAAAAAGATCATAAAAGCAACAAACACAATTCCCTCGACCATCCGTGTGCTTAAGTTAAACCTCCCCAACATTCCAACCAACAAACCAATAACCAATAACCCAATAACGATCAAAGAATACTGCAAACTATTCCTTCTACTTACTTCCAACTGCAACTTTCTACTTCTTTCTTCCTCTTCCTGTACCCGCACCAACTCCGCCATTTCAAACTCATGCTTCTGCTCCAACCTTCCAATGTTTTTGGATTTTTCTTCATTGAAGAGAGAATCCTTGGCGGTGGTGTATTTTTTGTAATGGGTTAGGGCTTGTTTGTAACGAGCGGTGGTTTCGTAAAGGTCACTGACAGCTTTTTCAAAGTTCCTTGTAAATTTCAAGGCACCAATTCTCCTATATAAGGCCAGCGCACTATCTAAGTATAATTCGGCTTCTTCAAAACGACCGATTTGGGTGTACACAGAGCCTATGTTACCTATATTTAATGCAATTCCATTTTTTATTCCCATCTCTTCATTCATCTTCAATGCTTTGAAATAGTATTCCAATGCTTTGGGATAGTCGCTTTGATCAGAATAGATGGCTCCGATGTTGCCGAGAATTGTTGCAATACTATTTTTATTTTCCAGTTCCTCCATCTTTTTCAATGCCTTGAAATAATATTCTAATGCTTGGAGATAGTCGCTTTGATACATGTAGACAGTCCCAATGTTAACGAGGATTGCTGCAATACCATGTTCATTACCCAATGTTTCCATTATCTTCAGTGCCTTGAAATAGTATTCCAATGCTTTGGGATAGTCGCCTTGAGAATTATAGACAAGCCCAATGTTGCCGACTTCTACTGCAATTCCTTCTTTATCCCCTAGCTGTTCATCAATCTTCAAAGCCTTGAAATAGTATTTCAAAGCTTTAGGGTAGTCCCCTTGATCCTTATAGACACTTCCGATGTTGCTAAAGGTTACTAAAATGCCATATTGATATTTCAGCTTTTCGTTGATTTCTAATGCATGGAAATAATGTTTTAGTGCGAGGGGATAATCTCCTTTTACATAGTAATACCAACCCAATTCTCTATATGCATATTCAAGATATTTAGGTTCATCTATTCTTTCTGATATATCCTTTGCCAGGGTTGCATAATATATTGCTGAATCGGGAGTTTGGTAGCAGTACTTTAAAGCTAAGGAGAGGAGGAGGTTGATTCTTGTGGTGTCTGGTAAGTGAGAAGTTTGTAGTTCGGTCTTTAAGGAGTCTATTTTCGTATTGTTCTGTGCTAAAGAAAAGAAGGATGTAAAGAATAAGCTTAAGATGAGCAAAAATACCCTCATCTTATAAAGATAGGAAAATTATGGTTTTTACTGTGGCTGTGATGACCTGGTTTTATGACAACAACCGCTTAAAATTTACACAACATTTAAACAAAAAAGCCTCTTAGATTACTCTAAGAAGCTTCTGTTTTGGGGACCTGGTGGGTCTTGAATTACCGCACGGGATTGCCACGTCTCTTCGCTCCTCGCAATGACGAATGAAATTGTTTCGCAATAACAATTTTGCCCATAAAAAAAGGGAACCTGTCTTGCGACTGGCTCCCTTTTCCATCTCGATCCGAAGATCGAAACGGCAAGTTTGTTTTTAAAGACTTTGATTTTTTCCATCTCGCTTCCGAAGAAACTTAATTTCCATCATCTACACCCACCAGGTATGTTTTCTTTTTGTTTCCACTCTTCCAATCTCCGAAGAAATTTCCTGAGTCTCTTTGATCTCCCGAAGGATCTCTCAAAACTACTTGCGTAGTGAATCAACTTTCCAACAATTTTACTTTTACTGACATATCCTTAATTTCCTTTCTTGCGAATCTCTATCAAGAATACTTATTCAATAAGAGTTGGTCTTTTCCGTATCGGTCTTCTCATCAAATGTCCCGAAGCACATTATCTGAATATTTACTTGCGTAAGCGACTGGTCTTTCCAAAACCGAACCTGTTGAAGAAAATTTTGAAAGTTTTGATCCGAAAACCGCCACTTCCTCTGTTTCCTTTTTAGGAGTTACTTCAAAAATAAATCTCTTTCGATCTTTACTTTTTTAGTCTCTATTACAACTAGGTTGTAAATTGTCTAATTGAAGTTCCGAAGAACTTTGACTAAACTTTTCAAGATTAAAAGAACTAACTCCAAGTAAGTTTCCCGATTGCTCGGGCTGCCTTTTCCCTCACTTGCTGGTACAAACATATACCAACTGAGTATACCTGCCAAACTTTTTTAGCGCAGTTTTCCAACAACTTCTTAACAAAAGTTATCCACATTTTGTGGAAAACATTGATGGGTAAAACTGTTGGTACTAATGGCTTTTTTAAGCTTGGCTAGGTTATCCACATTTCAATATATCCAAGCACAATTAAAAATATTACATTTGTAGAAATTAACTCAAGAAATCCATGAAAAATGCCCGCTTATTTTTGTCAATTCTTGCCCTGGCGGTTATGTTCTCAGGCTTCAATAAGTCATTAAATATTGACAATAAACCAAAAGCAAACAAAGAGGATTCTTTATATGTAGTTGAAAATTATTTCAAAAGGGAATATAAAATTTCCATGCGTGATGGAATTAAGTTGTTTACTTCAGTATATGCGCCCAAAGATGACTCCAAAAGTTATCCTATTCTTTTGTTTAGGACTCCATATTCCTTAAATCCCTATGGTGAAAACAATTATAAAACTAAAATAGGTCCTTCAAAAGCATTTATTGAGGATAAATATATTTTTGTTTTTCAAGATGTTAGAGGAAAGTTCATGTCGGAAGGAGAATTTGATGACATGCGGCCACAAATAACCAAGGAAAACAAATACCCCATTGATGAGAGCACTGATACTTATGATTCAATTGACTGGCTTGTAAAAAATGTTCCAAATAACAATGGTAAAGTTGGCATGTGGGGTATCTCCTATCCAGGGTTTTATGCTGCTGTTGGTGCAATAAATGCACATCCTGCTTTAAAAGCTTCTTCTCCCCAAGCACCAATTGCTGATTGGTATTGGGACGATTTTCATCATCATGGTGCGTTCTTTTTACCTCATGCTTTTAATTTTATGAGTGTATTTGGTCCACCACGACATAAGTTAACCACCAAATGGCCTGAACGGTTCAAACATCCCACACCTGATGGTTATGATTTTTTTCTCAACCATGTTGGCCCACTTAAAAATGTTACAAAAAAGTATTATGGAGATAGTATCAACATATGGAATCAAATAGTTGAGCATCCCAATTATGATAAGTTTTGGCAGGAACGGAATTTGTTACCTCATCTACAAGAAATAAAACCTGCAATTTTAACGGTCGGTGGGTGGTTTGATGCTGAAGATCTTTATGGTCCTTTAAAGATCTATCAAAACATTGAGAAAAATAATCCCAACATCAATAATTCAATTGTAATGGGTCCGTGGAGACACGGAGGCTGGAACCGAACTGATGGTACTAAATTGGGAAATGTTTTCTTTGGAGATGATCCTTCCAGCTCAAAATACTATCAGGAAAATATTGAACTTCCTTTTTTTAATTATCATTTAAAAGGTAAAGGTGAATTAGATCTACCTGAAGCTTACATGTTTGAAACCGGCTCCAATGTATGGAGAAAGTTTAATGAGTGGCCTCCCAAGAGTATAGAGTCCAGGAATTTATACTTGAACTCGAATGGAACTTTGTCCTTTGAAGCTCCCAAAGATCAAAATTCCTATAATGAGTTCATAAGTAATCCTGCCAAACCAGTTCCTTTTACTGAAGCTACAGCAATTGGTATGACAAGAGAGTATATGACCGATGATCAACGATTTGCCTCCAAAAGAACCGATGTACTGACTTATCAAACTGACATACTAGAGTGGGATATGACCCTGGCAGGGCCTTTACTGGTTAATTTAAAGATAAGTACTTCAGAAACTGCTTCAGATTGGATCGTAAAATTAATTGATGTTTATCCGGATGATTTTAAGAATTTCAAACACAATAAACGGGTTACAATGGCAGGTTATCAGCAAATGGTAAGAAGTGAAGTTATAAGAGGACGCTACCGAAATAGTTATGAGAACCCTGAGCCATTTGTCCCAAATCAAATAACTGCTGTTGATCTGGAGTTATTAGATGTACTGCACACCTTTAAAAAAGGGCACAGAATAATGATACAAATTCAAAGTACTTGGTTTCCTTTAGTAGACCGAAACCCTCAAAAGTACGTTGACAATATCTTTAAAGCGAATGAAGAAGATTTTATAAAAGCTACTCACCGCGTTTATACTTCTGATAAGAATAGTTCTTTTATTAAGGTTGGGGTTTTGCAATGAGAACCTTACTTTCACGTCATTGCGAGGAACGAAGTGACGTGGCAATCCTCTGCGGTTATTCAAGGCGAGAGATCGCTTCGTTCCTCGCGATGACGTTTAATGTGTACTCATTTGAATTACTTATACATCGTTTGTGTTAGTCCAAACGATATCCCAATTTGTTTGTGAGACACAAAGCAAAGACATAAAGCCCTTGTCATTCTGATCCCGAGTGCTCGGGAGAAGAATCTTGTTTCTTGTTTATCTCTATGTGAATAGATCCTTCACTACGTTCAGGATGACAGAAAAAATGAGGATTGAGAATTACACCCTCACCCCTATCACTAAAATATCATCTACCTGTTCAACATCTCCTCGCCAATTCTTGATCTCTGTTTCAAGGAGCTGTTCTTGTTCTTGCATGGAATTGGATTGAACTTTCAAGAGAAAATCTTTGAATCTTCTTGAGGTATATTTTTTATCCTTTGGGCCGCCAAATTGATCTGAATATCCATCAGAAAACAAATAAAAAGTATCTCCCTCTATATAGCTTATCCCATTATTAGTAAACTCAATTTTGTCTGCTGACAAACCACCACCTATACCTACTCGATTAGCCCTTATCTCAATCAATTGATGTCCGGGGTATTCCTCATTTTCATAAACCTTTATATTTTCACCATTAAATGTATTTTCATTACTGCTATCCCTTATCAAATAAAGTGAGTTATGGGCCCCTGCATATTGCACTTCTTTACTATCAAAATTCACATTGATCAGTGCAAGGTCCATTCCATCTTTAGATTTTGCATCTTCTTTTTGCTGCTTTAATGACTCTCTTATGCCATCATCCAAACTATTAAGAACTTCTGCAGGATTAACTACTCCTTTTTCTTTGATGATCTGATTTAAAAGATCATTCCCTATCATAGACATAAACGCACCAGGTACTCCATGTCCGGTACAATCACAGGCTGCTATGGATATAGATTTATCCCTGTTCTTATTGAACCAATAAAAATCCCCACTAACAATATCTTTAGGTGCATACAATATAAATGATTGCTTTATTTCCTTATACAGATCATCCTTTTCAGGTAAAATTGCTTCTTGTATTTTTTGAGCGTAGTTAATACTATCAACGATATCTTTGTTCTTTTGAGCCAACTCCTCTTTCTTTTCATTGATCTCTTTTGTGCGCTCTTGAACTTTTTGCTCTAATTCGCGATTTACTTTATCCTTTAGTTTTTCATTTTCCTGTAATTGGATAATCATCTTTTCTTGTGCTTCTGCTTTTTCTTTTTTTAACAATCTCACTTGTTGCACTAAACCAAACATTAACAGGATTGCTTCTAACCCTGAACCTATATGTATTGCATGCAATGTCCATACATTAGCAGGAAGAACTAGCTCAAATGCAAGATCTGTGATCGTAGCTCCAACGCCAAAAAAAGCAAACGCAATTAAAAATATTCGAGCAGGTTTATAGCCTGTCCTTACGCTTAAAATACCGGAAGTTATTACTAAAAAAACTGTAGGAAGTGGTATCAATCTATTAATAAATGTTGCATGATCTAAAGGAAGAAGTTGGCCAACAAACATATTTATGAACAATAAATACCTAAAGGCTTGCAGTATTTTATTGAGCTTCGGTAAAAACTTTTTAGTGTTTAAGAAAGATTGTGTGTAGTATATGCCAAAGAAACCACTACATGTGAGAACAAAGTCCATAAAGCGATATACACCAATGGGGGAATCGTATAATAAATATCTAGCAGTTTTACCATCTATAGAAAATAACATTAAGGCAACGCAAAGAATGTATAATCCATAAAGCAAATAATTTCTATTTTTTAGGCCTATAAAATTGAAAATACTATATATGAACAATACGAGAGCAACACCATAATATATTCCCAACAAGAATTGCAATTGAGTGATCTTGCCAATAAAAAAATGAGGGGATTTTAAAGTTAAATTAAAAAGCAGTGGAAATTCTGAGCTTGCTTTTATATAGACTGCTTTTGCTTCATCCGGATCCAGCTGGATGTTATAAGTAAGTTTTTCATAATGATTAGAGCGCTCATAAAAAGGTACTTCATTACCTTCTCGGGTCAGCTTTATTATTTTACCATTCTTTACCATATAGATGTTGAACACCATGACATTGGTATTCCCTAACTCTAAGATCCACTCATCCGTTGTGGTAGTTTTATTCTTTAAGTCAAATCTTAACCAATAATTGGCATGATGGTCACTAAAGCCTGGAGCATTTGAACTACTTTGGACAAACTCACCATCATATTTACCGGAAAGGATTTCCTGAATTGTTGCTGTTTCTGATTTGTCAGAAAATATTTCGAGATACTTACCTATCTCATAATCTTTTTCAGGATCAGTAAGTTGAATTGTATTTATGGAGTATGCATTTGGTAACAGAAGAAATATCTGTAAGGAAAATAAAAGAGCTAAAAAGATCTTGTACTTGGTATGTACCAGCTTCATGATCGTAAAGATATAGATTAGGCCATTATATTTCCAAGTTAATACTGATAAATAAGATTTTGCAGTATTTTTGCGTGGATTTTAGAATTATGAACTTGGAAAAGCTTCAAAAGCCAATATTCTTTACCATACTACTGTTAACATTAACGCCTTGGATATCCCCTCCAATTGCTTTGATTCTAGGTATTGTTTTGGCGCTGACCATACAAAATCCAATCAAAGACATCAACCATAGGCTTTTAACTGTATTACTTAAAGTTTCTATAGTTGGAATTGGTTTTGGACTGAATGTTAATAACGCTCTGGAGATTGGAAAAAATGGCCTGCTTTTTACTGTTTTTTCAGTATTAGGAACAGTTTTGTTTGGACTCTTACTGGGTAAATTGCTATTAAATGACATAAAAATATCCCATTTAATTTCTTCAGGAACAGCAATTTGTGGAGGCACAGCAGTTGCCGCCATATCCCCGGTTATTAAGGCAAATGAAAAGCAAATATCCGTTGCTCTTGGAACAGTTTTTATTTTAAATGCCGTTGGATTGCTTCTATTTCCAATAATTGGAGAAGCTCTTACTCTATCTCAAACACAATTTGGATTTTGGTCTGCATTGGCTATTCATGACACAAGCTCAGTAGTTGGAGCAGCTAGTAAATTCGGAGAAGAAGCACTACTTACGGCAGCTACCGTTAAATTAGGTCGAACACTTTGGATAATACCGTTTGTGTTAGTTTCTTCATTAATTTTCAAATCGGGCAAAACTAAAATTCAGATACCTTATTTTATTTTGCTATTCATAATTGCAATGATACTCAGCACTTATATCCCAGCTATTAATTCCTATTCCTCAACAATTGTAATGCTAGCAAAGAAAGGATTTACTGTTACACTTTTTTTGGTTGGTGCCGGATTGTCTAAAGAAATATTAAAGGAAGTTGGAGTCAAACCTTTACTCCAAGGGGTGTTATTATGGGTTGCTATTTCTGTAGTATCGCTTTTAGCGGTAATGAATTTTATCAGTTAGTCGTAATATACTGCAATTTCATCCAATCCCTTCCTTTTGAGATCAGGTACTTTTGCATCATCTGGAGGATACCCAACAGGTATTAACAAGAATGCACGTTCATTTTCCGGTCTTTTCAATACTTCGCTCAGAAAATTCATCGGGCTAGGTGTATGTGTAAGAGCAACTAAACCTGCATTGTGTATTGCAGATAAAAGGAACCCTGTTGCCAAACCCACAGATTCATTTACATAATAATTGTTTTTCTTATTTCCATCAATTTCTTCGTAAACTCTTTTAAAAACTATAATTAAGGCAGGAGCGATCTCCAAAAATGGCTTGTTCCAATCAGTATGGAAAGGCTGTAAATCCTTAACCCATTCTTCTGACATACGCCCATGATAATTTTCGTACTCCTCCTTTTCTGCTGCCTTTTTTATTTCTGATTTGATCTCCGGGTTGGTAACGATACAAAATGTCCATGGTTGTTTGTTAGCACCAGATGGTGCTGTAGAAGCTGCCTTAACGATATTGCCTAAAACTTCTTTTGGGATTGGTTTATCTGAAAACTCCCTCAAAGTTCTTCTCTTGTCCATCCATTCATAAAAGTCCTTGCTTCTTTTAAGCATTTCATCTTCTGAATAAGATTCCTTTGAATAAGAAATAAAGCTATGTTCTTCTACCATGTCCGAACCTATTTGCAAACTCAAAGTTATACAAATGTATAACTAGGACAAGTTCAATAAATACTTAGTGTCATGTAAATTACAATTTGACCAATTTTTTTATAAGAAGTTGAAAGTAAAATACGTTATTTGAAAAAATAGCCATCTTTATAATCAGTGAAAAAGACTATACCGTTAACTTTTGTAATTTTATATGGAATTGTTATTTCATGTAGTAGTCAAACCAATTCCGGACTTGGAACTAAACTTGAAACTTTACTAAATAATAACATTGAAATGGAAGATAAAATCATAAAAACAGATGAAGAATGGAAAAATAAACTTACGGAAGATGAATATCGAATTTTAAGACAAAAAGGTACTGATCCGGCTTATTCCAATAAGTACTACAAGCATACAGGTGATGGTACTTATGTTTGCGCCGGATGTGGAAATGAGTTATTTAAATCAAAAACCAAATATAATTCAGGTTCTGGCTGGCCCAGTTTTTACGATGCCATTGCCAAAGATAAAATTAAAACTAAACTGGATGTATCGATTGGTATGAAACGAGTTGAACTAATGTGCGCCAAGTGTGATGGGCATTTAGGGCATGTTTTTGATGATGGTCCAAATCCTACCGGGCTAAGATATTGCGTTAATTCTTCTTGTTTGGATTTTAAGAAAGAGGAGTAACTCAAAAGACAAAAAAACTGTCATGAGGCTTGATCAAAAGCCCCTTTTATGTCATCTTGAACGTAGTGAAAGATCTTGTTACATATTGGCAATTAAGGAAATAGATTCTTCACTACGTTCAGAATGACACCACTTTTTGGCTTTTGCTATAGCCTGATCTTGTCAGTAAGTGACTAGAAAGTATTAGATTCCTCACATTCGTTTGGAATGATATACAATGTAAAATCGTTAAAACATTCCTGGAATGTTGGGCATTATACCTCTTGCAGCTCCTTGCATTTCGCTTTCAAATACCTTTTCGGCTTCTCCCAATGCATTATTTGTTGCGATAAGAACTAATTCTTCAATTTGTTCTTTATTACCTTCTTGAATCAATTCATCACTAATAGAAATTTCTGTGATCTTTCGATTAGCAGTTGAAATTACTTTTACTGCACCATTTTGGGCTTCACCAGTTACGGTAACTGAGTCCATTCTTTTTTTTGATTCTTCGATTTTACCTTGGGCTTCTTTTAGTTTGCCCATCATTCCATCTAACATAATTATTTGATTTATATAAAGTTAATTAATAATACCTGAACTAATCCTATAATAAAACCCAACATAGCACCAACTAACTCAATAAATTTAAATTCCTTCTTCATTATTGAGAATAGTATTTGCTCTAATTTAGAACTTGAAAATTCAACGACCCTTTCATAAACAATCTTCTCTATATTCACATTTTGATCTAATTTTTTACTTACTACGTCAATAATCTCCGGTAAAACAGATTCGAATTCTGTACGTAAAGATGTTTTGATCTTTCCCAACAACTCTTCACTCATAAACATACTGATCATGGGGACAGCTTCTTTCAACTTCTCATTTAAGAATCTGTCTATCTTTTGATCAATTACAGATTTAACCTCAGTTATATTCTCAGGGTTTTGAATACTTTCTGTTAGGTCATTCACAGATATTAGTTCCTCAGATACGATCTTGCCCAGTTTTTCGGCAAGATCTTTTTGGCGTTTAGGGAAAATCCCCTGGACTTTTAGTACCAATAAATTTATCGGTTTTCTGGGATGGAAAAGCATTTTTACCGCAAGGTAATTGGTAAACCACCCTATCAAGGCTGCTATTATGGGTAAAGTATAGATCATTCTTCTTAAATTCGTGCAAAGTTAATGTCAATTTCCTTACCAAAAAATAAATTATGACTAGCTGTCAGTGCCAGGGTATCGAGAGTCTATTTAATGAAAAAGAAGCTCGTAAAAAACTCAAAGAATACCGTAAAAATGGGCCACAGAAAATTACGAAAATATTACTTGAGGCTATTAAACAGAATAACACTACGAATAAAACTCTATTAGATATAGGTGGTGGAATTGGGGGAATGCAGTATGATCTGTTAAAAAGTGGGGTATCTGAGGTAACCTCTGTTGATGCTTCAATTGCTTATCACAATGTTGCTGAAAAAGAGACAGAATATCAGGGCTTTTCAAATTCAATTAAGAGATATCATGGAGACTTTGTAGAACTTTCCTCTGAAATACCCCATCATGATATTGTAACCATGGATAAAGTAATTTGTTGTTATGATGACATACAGGGTCTAATTGATCATAGTTCAAAGAAATGTAATGAAACTTATGGAGTTATTTATCCAATCGATTCAGTTATAGCGAAATGGCTGCAAAATGTTGTCAATGTATTTTTCAAAGTATTCCAGAATGGATTTCAAGTATTTATTCATTCAAGAAGTGATATTGAGAATATACTTTCAAGTAATGGATTCAAACTAACACTCAGAAAAACGCATTGGGTTTGGCAAATTTGTGTTTATACTAAGATTTAATTTCACAATACTTATTAACTCAGCAAAATGGTATGTTTTTTGAAGCTTTAAATACTTTAATTAATTCCTAAACAATGTTAATTTTGTGAACATTTTTTCAACTCACTATATATGAGATATGTATTTTTAGTATTGACCTTTTTGATAGGACATTCCATATCGGTTATTGCGAATGATAAGGAAGGCCATAAGATCAAAGTCACTATTTCAGGTCTTCAAGATACTATTTGTCACCTGGCAGGTTATTATGGCCCGAAATTGTATTATAAAGATACTGTTAGGGTTGATAGTAAAGGAAGTTTTGTTTTTGAGGGCAAAGACGCTCTTCCGGGTGGGATTTATGCAGTAATAATTCCGGGAGAAAAATATTTTGAATTCATTATTGAAGAGCAATTCTTTTCAATATCAACTTCTAAAGCCAAACTAGTTGAAGATCTTGAGTTTAAAAACTCAAACGAAAATAAAGTCTTTTACGGGTACATCAAGTACTTGAACGAACAACAGTCTAAAGTTCAACCATTCAGGAAAAAAATGAACTTCATTAGGAAAATGCGCGATTCATTGGATGATAAGACTTACCAAGAAGATTCAATGAAAATTTTAAAAGAAACTGTTACTAAATTCGATGAAGAAGTTAAAGAATTTCAAGATAAATATTTAGAAGATAATAAAGCAACTCTAGCTGCTAAGGTATTCAAAGCATCAATGGATGTTGCGATTCCCACAATACCAATTTTACCTAACGGCAGGAAAGATTCCACATTCGCTTATAGGTTTTTAAGACAACATTACTTTGATAATATGGATCTATCGGATGACAGAATGATAAGAACTCCTATTTTTCATAAAAAGATGAGGCATTTCATTAAGAAGTTAATTCCACAACATCCGGATTCAATCATTAATGCTTCTCATTTTTTATTAGATAAAACCCGTGGCAGTGAAGAAGTATTTAAGTATGTCCTGCATTATATTACCAATACCCATGAGCGGTCCAAGTTTATGGGAATGGATGCGGTATTTGTGGAAATGGTTGAAAAATATTATGAAACTGGACTGGTTACTTGGGTAGATAGTGTTCAGATGTACAAAATTTTAGTCAGAGCTAAAGATCTAAAACCAACCTTAATAGGAAAGGTAGCTCCCAATTTGATTTTAAAAGATACAAGTGGAAGATTTGTGTCATTGCACCATGTACCTTTCAAATATACTGTGCTTGTTTTTTGGGATCCTGATTGCGGACATTGCAAAAAATCCATGCCTAAACTCAAGGATGTATACGACAAACACAAGGAACTCAATTATCCAGTGGAGATCTTTTCTGTATGCACCGAAGTTGAGGAAGAAAAATGGAGAAAATTCATTCGTAAACATAACTTTAATTGGATAGATGTTGGAGATTTTGAACTACGAAATCATTTCCGAGAAATTTATGACCTATCTAGTACTCCCAAAATATTCTTACTCGATGAAAAGAAAAAGATCATTGCCAAACAACTAGGTGTTGCTCAACTAGATGATTACTTGAAGAGACTTGTAAGAGAAGACAAGAAAAAGGAAGAAGAACTACAAAAAGGAAACTAGCCCTACCTCACAGAATAAACTACTTCAGTTCTCCATAGAGTAGAGTCAGTAATTTCTCCAGGATCATTTAAATAAGTTTCCCAGCAAGGACCAGATTGTTCATGTCCATTATCCGCTATATAGTTTTTAATAGCTTCATGAGCCTCAAGTAATTTATTATAAGGGCCCTCATGTATCGTACTGACTACATAACAAGATGGAATTTTACGTAACATAAATTCTGGGCTAACTTCAATTTCATCGCTAATAGCAACTCCACTTTCAATGATCAGCATGTTTTCATCCATTGTATGAAAAATTGTAAAAGGATGGCCAATTTCCTCAACTTCTAATGATAACGCATAGTTATAAGTTTTTGGAAGCATGTTACCCATTGCCTGTGATAACTCTGCTGAGGTTGTTGTATCTTTTAATGTAATGGCCAACATTCCGGGAATTTCTAAGTATTCACAATTATAAGCCGATTTTGCAGGTTTGCTTTCGCAGAATTCCTTGAGTTTCGCAAGTCCAGCTTCGAAGTCAGGCCCAAGCATTCCATCAAACATTAATGCCATATACTTGCTCATAATATCTTCTGCATCCCCATCCATAGCCCATGTTACGTTTGTATTTCCGTCTTCCTCAACAAAAGTCCATGTTCCAAAAGCTATTGATCCCCAATCCAAAAATTCCAATTTAGTTTTAATGTGAGTATTCGGTTCACTTTCAACAATTATCATCGTTCCATCTCCTTCTAATTCACTTTCCCATTCATTCGATCCTCCTACACCAGCTGTTTTTTCTCCCCAGGTTTTTTTCATGTTTGGATCCTTTTCCTCCCATGGTGACCAATTTGGCCATTTTTTTAAGTCATTAACTTCTTCAAATATCACATCAGCAGAAGTATTAATCACTAATGACCTCTCTATATGGTAAGAGTTAGGCAAGAACATGGAAGTAATCCATATTACAAGAAACAAGACAGCTATTCCGATTCCTACTTTTTTTAGTGCATTCATCTGTTTCTAATTTATTGTTTAATGAGAAAATGAAAATTTATAGATTAACTTTTGCCATCAATAGAGAGAATGAAGCGAAGCAGAATTCCCGTCCAAGTGAATGGTCTTGTTATGCTTTCAACTCTGCTCTCTTTCAAAAATCAGAATAACTCTATCTGAATCTCCACCTGCAGCTGTCGGTAAAAGGACTTCTCGAAATCGCCAACCGTTCCGTGCTTCGGAATTCAAAGTGTTTTCAAGGTCTGGGACTTTACGAGAGCTAAGGAGTCCCCATCCCTTTTGCTCTATTGTAACCGTCTTGTATTCATACTTGGACATAGTTTTTTGCTTTTGTGTAATGTAAAGGAACAAAATATTTACAAAAAAAGCGATCCCGAATACTCGGGATCGCTTAGTGTATTTACGTCATTGCGAGGAACGCAGTGACGTGGCAATCTCTTGCGTTAATTCCATGGAGATTGCTTCAGTCGTTCCTCCTTCGCAATGACGGTGTCTTCTACGAAGTAATAAAATCTACTTCGTCAACATCAATTTCTTCATGAATGATTCAGTTGAAGTCTTTATTTCTACCAAATAAATACCTTCCATATGTTCGCTTAGATCAAGTGACGTTCTTCTTTCATCAATATCAATTGTTTCATAAACAGTTTCTCCAATAATATTGTGAATAGTAATTGAAATAACTTCATTGAAATTCTCTCCCAGATCAATAAACATTTGCCCATTGTTTGGATTAGGGTAGATCTGAACTCTACTACTTACTTCTTCTAATCCTGTTTTTTGAACCGTAATGGACCTTGAAGTTGTATCTGAACCACAATCATTACTGGTTACTAAAGTAACATCATAAGTTCCATCAGCATCGTAAGTATGTACAGGATTTTGAGTATTGTCATTTGATCCATCACCAAAATCCCAATAATAAGTATCGTTGTTTAACGATGAATCTGAAAAAGTTACTACTAATTCATTGTCAATATATCCAAATCCTCCAACCGGTTTTTCACAAGGGAAAAACTTCTTATTAATGAATACTGTATCACTAACTGTTAAAGAGACAGTATTGGTAACGACTGCGGGATTAAAGTCAAAATATATTCCAGCCGTATTTTCTATGACTGTTCCTTCAGCATTTCCATCCTTTTGTTCCGCAGTGTACATTATGAATCCATGACTTGCTGGTTCATTTACATTGCTATCAGGTAAGAGGATATTCTTGAATTTCCACTCTAAGATTCCATCTCCATACAATTTGAATTGATAATCATGGCTACTCGCTCCGCTTTTTATACTTCCCGGATCAAGGCTTGGAGACAGCGTATCTCTAATCACAACAGTAAAGGCTGTATCTGTACCTGTATTTTGGAATCTGATCTTATATTCAATATTATCAGTAGACTTGATATAATGATTGTCCGTAATACCTTCAGGTACTGAAGCTTTATCATTTGGATCGTAAGAGTTAGTGATCTCAGCACACCAAATACTCACATAAAAATCCTCATCATCCTGATCTACACTATTTACTAATCCTAACACTACACTTCCGGCACTATCAGTTCCACAACCTTCTATTGTTTCCCTTGGTCTACTGTTTCCTGGATGTCCCGGTCTTTGATCTGCTTCAAGTCTTATGGTATTACCAAAAGCTGCAAACTCAAGTACCAAGCTATCTCCTCCAACTATTTGAAAGCTGTCTGCTTGTGCCAACGAATTGTTTACATAGATCCTGTATTCACTTGTCCCATCCATGTCGCCATTTCCATTCTCTCCTGTATTATAAATCACAAAATGGGCCAGACTATCATCAATACACCAGCCTTCGACCGCTACACTTGATTTGTCCCAAGTTGTATCTGCAACAGGAATTGAGGAACAAATATTATCAGCTGTTAGCACTCCTTCAATACATTGCGTTAATCCCATTATACCAACAGGATCACAGTACACTGTATCAACAAGCCATACCCAGGCATAAGAATATCCGGAAAGGTTTCCAAAATTGAGAGTTAACACTTTACTGGTATCATTGTAATTGGAATTGTCAATTACCAGAGAATCATATGTCCAACTATAATTATAAGAGTAATAAGATGAATCATAATAGTTAACAATGTAAACATAACCATATTGAGGTGTTACATATTCATCAAATGTTATTTCAACTTCCGCGTTATTAACACTATCTCCTGTCCAGTTATAAATTGCAGCATAAGTGTAGGTATTAAAGCATGGTCTAATGTTGGATTGATAAATATAGAAATATGGATCTGCACAATTATCAGGTCTGAACATTGCAAAATTCTTATCAGAATGAGTTTCATTAGCAGAACCGATTGTTACAGAGTAAGTCTCCGTTGAGGGACATATTGCTGTCCATCTTTCACTTTGAGGAATTATCCTGATCTCGTAAGTATCTACTCCTAAATTGAATTGATAATAACCATTTGTATCAGTTGTTGTATATAAATACTGACTAGACGAAGAAACTGCGCAAACGTACCATCTAACCAAACTTGCTTCACCTGAATCCGCACTACAATTTGAGTTAGCATCAGAGTAAACATAGCCAGAAACAATACTGCTTGTATCAACAACTCCAAAATTTACACCTGAAATTATATCCGCACTATCAACATCAATAGTATATGTTTGTGAAACAGGGCACGAAACCGACCAGTATGGATTGTAGTTATAGTTGGCAACTAAAGTGATCTCATAACTTCCTGAATCAACAATGAAGCTATAATTTCCATCTGCATCAGTAGTTGCATAAAATGGACCAGGTGTCATCATAACAAGCCAGTTGCTTTGTGTCACTTCTGTAGAATCAAAATCGCAATTTTCATCATCATCTACATAAACAAAGCCCGAAATCATTGATCTGTCAACACATCCTGAATCTGGCTCCCCAATTGAAAATATAAGTGAATCTGTACAACCCCACATAGAATCCATCACCACAACTGAATAACTTCCAGCAGCCAAATTGTAGGCTGTAGCTCCCATTTGTCCATTGCTCCACATGGTAATATAATCAAGACTGTTGCTCACATTGACTGTTGCCGAACCATCATTTCCTCCTGTACAGGAAACATCCTTGGTAGCAACATTTACCATAATGCTGGTATCAGGTTCTGTTATCACAACGGTGTCAAATGCAGTGCAACCATTGGCATCAGTAAGAATAAGTGAATATTCATTTGCACAAAGATTATCAATTGATGAAGTCACATCTCCAGTATTCCAGGAATAAGTATATGAAAAAGCTCCCCCATTAGGTGCCGATTGTATATATCCCTGACAATTATTAGAACATCCATTATTCCATGAGATAAGGCTTAAAGTTAAAACTACCGGTTCAACAATAGTAACGACTTGTATATCTATCATAACAGTGTCATCATAAACAGAAAGATTATAAGTACCTGCCATTAGGCCAGTTGCTGTAGAAGCTGTTTGGCCATCACTCCATCCATAAGTGTAGTTTGCGGTTGAATCAATTGGAGTTGCTGTTGCAGAGCCATCTGCTAAACCATTACATGTTACATTGGTTGTTGATATAGTAACCCCTCCTGAACTACAAGGAGCACAATCAGCTCCTCCGCAATCTATTCCAGTTTCATCCCCATCCTGAATACCATTTGTGCAATGATCATCCACTTGAATAACCATACAGGTAGTACTCGAACAACTAGATACTGTATATATAGTGTAGCAGACGGTATAATTGCCTGCAGATGCATAAGTATGTGTAGGATATAGGGTTATGTTGTCTATCGTACCATCTCCAAAATCCCATAACCAGTTATTAATAGCCGTATCAGCTATTGCCATATCACTAAAAACAATGGAATTAGCGGTAGTTGTATCTTCATAATAAGTGAAATCAGCGGTACAAGGGTTCACGGTTGTGTCCATACTAACAACTTTACAGAAAGTATCACTACAACCCATTGTATCCATTACTGTTAAACAAATGTTGTGTGAAGATGCTGTATCTTGATACATATGGGTAACGGTTGCAGTATAATTACCAGGATACATATCTAATGTAGTACCATCGCCAAAATCCCAATATGTGTTATGAATGAGAGTATCCGCAGTTGTCTCGTCATAGAAAGTAAATGTTGGGATGGTCATGGTATAATAAATCCCACTATTGCTAAAGAAGGAATTGATATTGGATTGATTGATAGTGTAATTCACACTGTCCTGACACCCGTTTGCATCCGTAATAAGAACTGTACCAGGTCCTACACATAAAGTAAAATGAGTTGAACTATTGGATGAATCAGGCCATAAGTATGTATAAGCAGCTGTTCCTCCAGATACGTTCAATGCCTGATAACCCCAACAAGTACCGGCACATGTATATGGATTACCTGATAAAGTTGCTATTAAAACAGTAGGTTCTATAATAGTATATGCAGTTACATCTACCAAACCGCTATCATCAATTACTGTAACGACATAAGTACCTGTACAGAGGCCAAAAGCATCTTCAGTACTTGCTCCTGTTGACCACATATAACTATAGGGTTGAGTACCCCCAATAACTGTAATATCAATAGACCCATCACATAGTCCATTACACGTCACGTTGGTTGTAACTCCTGAAGTTGTTGGTACTTGTGCAAAAATACTTGCTGAAAACAGCAGAAATAAGATCGGTAATAATTTTTTCATGATCATGGCTTTTAAATTTTTTTTAAATATAGGCTAAGTTCGTTTGTAATTCAAAGACAATATTCAATTGNTATCGGTCATTTTACATGATTATCAATATGAACAGTGTTGTAAANGATGTTATAAAAAGAANTANAGATATTAATTCAGGTAAGTTAATAAATAGCTTTTTCATAGTTGTTTTCCTTATATTACTTTTAAGANGAAACTAATTCAATACAAACATATCACACANTATTAGTAAGTGAAAGAACACTTTTTTAACCTTGTAGGAGTATTTTTTTTGTGTTTTTGTTGGTATTGGTGAAATTACTTATCTGGCACATATGTAATACTTTGAATATTAACTAGTTATGATACATATGCAAATCAACGGAAATGACATAAAAACTAATTTGTAGGAAATTGTGAATTGGATATTGCTTTCTGTTTTAACTGCACTTTTTGTCTCTTGCAAAGACGTTATTAGTAAAAAAACACTTCAAGATGTTCACTATTTAGTAGTAGCACTGGGGCTAAGGCTATTTGCGCTCCCATTCTTGTTTTGCCTGTTGTTTTTTATTGAAATACCCCAGATTGGTGAGAATTTTGTTTTGGTGCTAATATCGGCAGGAATAATGAACATTTTCAGTACTATTCTCTATATGAGGGCGCTAAATGCTTCTGATCTGTCTCTTACAATTCCCATGATTTCCTTTTCTCCCCTGTTGCTGCTTATTACATCTCCAATTATATTGGGTGAATTTCCTAGCAATACAGGAGTTGTAGGTGTTCTATTAATTGTTACCGGGTCCTATGTATTAAATATTAAGGAGAAATCAAAGGGTTATATGCAACCCCTGATTGGTTTATTAAAGCAAAGAGGACCAAGATTAATGTTGATAGTAGCATTGATATGGAGTGTAAGTTCCAATTTCGATAAACTAGGAATCCAAAATTCCTCACCAATGTTTTGGACTATCGCAGTTATTACATTTTCGACTTTGGGGTTAATTCCAATTGTGATGGTTAGAGCAGGAAAACATTTGAAGCAAGACCTATCAGCTTCAACAGGAAATATTAAGTGGTTAGTTTTACTGGGCTTGATAAGTTCTTTAACATTGGTATGTCAAATGAATGCAATTGATATGGCTTTGGTAACTTACGTGATTTCCATCAAAAGAAGCAGTGCGGTTTTTTCTGTAATTTTTGGAGGTTTGATCTTCAAGGAAAAACATTTAAAGGATAGAATTATTGGTGCTATCATAATGACTATTGGGGTTATAGTGATTACACTTTCGGGAAGTAGTTAGAGCGTAGTCAGACTGAGTTTATCGAAGTCTGCGCGATCTATATTTCAATAAACTCAATATGACGTTCATTTCGATACGATCAAGGTGGCCTACTCTTTGATGCATCATGTCATTCCGAATTCCAATTTATTGGAAGAGGAATCTTGTTTTTTAAAAGCATGAATGTAACAAGATTCCTCACATTCGTTCGGAATGACAAGGTTTGCTACTTCAAAGGAGAGTCCTTTTCCTTGGCAAAGTGGTTAAAAACCATCTTATCCATAAAACCAGGAAAAACTTATTTAGCAAAACCATTAACTTACCTTGACTGGTGAGAATCACCTCTCTTTTCTTTTTAACTACCCCGTTGTAAACATGATCTGCAACTTCATTCGGGCTCATTAATTTACTTTCATCTAATGGAGTTTCTGATTGTGTAGATCCATCTCCTACAAGAGCTGCATTCCGAATGTTGGTGTTTACAAATCCCGGAGCAACCAATAATACATGTAATCCATTTTTTAAGTTCTCAATTCTCAAACATTCCAAAAAGCCATGCATGGCAAATTTAGAAGCAGAGTACCCTACTCTTCCCGGTAATCCTTTAAACCCTGCAATGGATGAAACACCTACAACTGAACCTTGTGTTTTCACTAAATGAGGCAGAGCAATTTTGGTGCAATAAACCGTGCCCCAAAAGTTAATGTCCATTAATTTCTTAATGACTAAAAAATCCGTATCATGGAACATGGACCTCATAGAAATCCCTGCGTTGTTTACTAGCACATCAACTTTATTGAAATACTTTATTGTTGTGTCTATTAGATTTTGACAATCTTCTTCTTTAGATACATCCGTTTGAACTGCTAGTGCCTGCCCTTTTGCTATTTGGATATCTTCTACCACATCATTTAATTTTTCAATACTCCTTGCAGCTAAAACAACAATTGCGCCTTCTTTAGCAAATTTCAAAGCGCAAGCTTTGCCTATTCCCGATGAAGCTCCTGTAATTATGACTACTTTATCTTTCACATTTATACCTTATCCCTTCGTAAATATATACAAATATGTCTTCGTCTTTTTCAGCTTTACTTTTCCTTTTTTCTTAATCACATAATATTCTTTGAAATTATACTTATTAGCAAGATTAAAATTTTGTTGACTCATATAGGCTATATAGTCCTCTTGTTTAACTAACCCCCGCCCTTTAAAAGCTTTGCGTAGCATTGCGAAACGGAGAAATCTTGCGGTGTGCGAAGAAAGTATGGATTTGGTTGGCATGAATTGTAAAAT